>DATKJY010000067.1:0-2340 GCA_035543175.1 Candidatus Acidiferrum sp. | reverse complement strand
ACCGAAAACCATACCTTAACTCCCTGAATTATTCCGGAATCCGTCGCAGGGGGGCTCGGAGGGGTGGATGCCGGTTGGGACCGATATCAAATGGCTTCGCACTACGATATACCCACTTACACACACAAGGAGAGTTCGAGGTGTTTCACACTCGCCTGCCATTAACTGCCGGCCTGCTGGTTGTAATGGCATCCCTTAGCCTTGCCCAGACGGGCGATGTTAAGCTCGATGTCAAGAAGAAGACCCTGGCCAACGGCATGAGAATCCTGGTGCTGGAGAATCACTCTGCGCCGGTCTTCTCAAGCATCATCCGTTTCAATACGGGATCGGTCGACGAACATCCCGGGATCACCGGGTCGTCCCACCTGTTGGAACACATGATGTTCAAGGGAACGAAAAGTATCGGCACGAGTAACTACCAGGCCGAAGTTCCTCTCATGGCCAAAATCGACTCGCTGGCCCATCTGATGTTTGCCGAACAGGCCCGGCTGCAGAGCCCACTGAATCCTCAGGATTCAAATCGATACAAACAGCTCCGTCAGCAGATAGCCGACGTTCAGGCCGAAGAGAAAAAATACGTAATCAAGGACGAACTCTGGTCGACCTACCTGCAGGTCGGCGGCACCGGGCTGAACGCTTCCACCGGCAATGACGGCACCCAGTATTTTGTGTCGCTGCCGAAAAACCGGCTCGAACTCTGGGCGTACCTGGAAAGCGATCGAATCGGCAACCTCGTCCTTCGTGAATTCTATTCCGAACGCGATGTCGTCATGGAAGAGCGCCGGCTGAGCGTCGAAAATCAGGTTTGGGGTCGGCTGGATGAAGCAATCAGCGCTACCGCCTTCTGGGCCTCTCCGTATAAGTGGCCGGTGGTCGGTTGGATGAGCGACCTGATGAGCGTGCAGCGCGAAGAGGTCGAAGCCTATTTCCATTCTCATTACGCTCCCAGCAATGCGGTCGCGGTCGTGGTCGGCGATGTAAACCCTGACGAGGTATTCTCTATCTGCGAGAAGTATTTCGGGCCGATTCCCGCGCAGCCGATGCCGCGTCCCGTCTTCACTCGCGACGCGCAACAGAAAGGCGAACGCCGCGTAGAAATCGAGTACGACGCCAACCCGGTGGCGTTGGTGGCTTGGCTGACGCCGCAGATTGGCCACCCGGACCTTCCCGCCCTCGATGTCGCTGCCAGCATTCTGTCGAATGGACGTACCAGTCGGTTCTACAAGAATATTCGTGAGAAGCGTCTGGGTCAGGTTAACGCCAACGTCGACAACGCCCGCTACCCCAGTACCTTCTCGTGCCAGCTCACTCCCTATGGCGACCACAGCGTTCAGGAGCTGGAAGATGCCGTCTATGCGGAAATCGATCGCCTGAAAACGGAGAAGGTTTCGGATTGGGAACTGCAGAAAGTGCGCAACCAGATCGACGCCTCCAATGTCCGGGCTATGGAGTCGAACATGGGACTGGCGTTTCGATTGGCTTCCAGCGAAGGTATGACGGGGAATTGGCACAATTTCCTGGATTACGCTGACGCCATCAAGAAGGTCACGGCTGACGACGTCCAGCGCGTCGTCAACAAGTACCTCGTGAAGGACAATCGTTCGGTCGCCTTTGTGGTGAAGGTAGCCGGTGACAAGACTGCCCCGGATAAAGCCGACGCCAACGCGCCTGCGATGAAGCCATACTAGGAAGGAGACGTGAAGAAAATGAAAAAACTCGCTGTTGTTCTCATCCTGGCGTGTGCCTTCGCAAGCACTTCGTGGGCACAGACGCCGGAACCCAAATCGCCGGGTTCGAAAACTATCGAAAAACTCACCACCGGCAAAATCGAATTGACTATCCCGCAGGTCGGTGTCGAGGTCGAACGTGTCGTGCTCGACAACGGTATCATTTTGTATCTATACGAAGACCACAAGCTGCCGCTATTTAATGTCTTTGCGCTCGTGCGCGGCGGAAGTATCTTCGAGCCGGCCGACAAAGCAGGACTGGCTGGACTTGTCGGCACTGTCATGCGCACCGGCGGCACCGCTACCGTGAGCGGTGATTCCATCAGCACGCTCATGGAATATATCGGCGGCTCACTGGAGACAAATGTCGGATCGGAAAATGCTACCGCTTCCCTCGGCGTCCTCTCCAAGGACGCCGACATGGGGCTGCAGTTATTTGCTGATCTGCTTCGCCACCCCGCCTTCCCTCAGGCGAAACTGGATCTGGCCAAGACCGACATTCGCAACAGCATCAAGCGCCGCAACGACGATCCGAATCGGGTGTCGGGACGCTATTTCGCCAGCACCGTCTATGGCGATCACCCCTTCGGCCGTGTCATGGAATGGGCGTCGG
>DATKJY010000066.1:0-3081 GCA_035543175.1 Candidatus Acidiferrum sp. | reverse complement strand
ATACCGGCCGCACGTGACTGTCAAGCCCATATTTATGAAAGACTTGACCTCCCGTTAGGGACGTTTGAACGGCATCAGTCATTTAAAGAAATCCTCTCCACAGTCGATAATTCAGGTAAGTAGTAAACCTTCCGACAAGGACGAAGAGCTTTGGAAAGATGCCCAAACTGCAAGGCGGAGCTTCTCTTTGAAGGCTCCGAATTTTGTGACCACTGCGGCGCATCTCTGAAAGTTCCCGCCGAAACCAACGAAACCCCGACTGCCGACACCGACCTCGACTTCGTAGTCACCGAAGCTCACGAGGAACAGAGGGAGTTGGTGGGCGGCGTCAAGCCGAAAGATAAACCGGCAGACGATCTGGGATTGCGTTCGAGCGCGGAATTGATGGAAGATAGCGCGACCGAAAATCTGAACGACACTGCCCCCCAGCGCGTGCCGGCCTATACGGCCCCCGAAGAAGAACCGGCAACTCAGCCGGAACCGCCGACCCCGGAAGACAAGAATCGCATCCGGAAGCTCTCCGACGCCGAGCTCAAATCGGTAGAGAAAAACTTGTACGGGTCGCGGACCTATGTCAGCGAAAAGGACAAACGTGACCTCATGAAAAACGTCACGCCACCTTCTCCGGCGTATAGCTCGGAGCCGATCGTGCCACCGAAAAAGGCAGTCGGTCAGGCCCCGGTTAATCCGGAACTCAAGTCTGATCTCCCCACGCCGGCTATGGCCAAGCGGGGCCGGGGTGTCGCCTATTTCTACAAAAACTACGTTCAGATCCAGGGAGACATGGAGCTTCACGACCAGGATGAACTGACGGTCAACGAGCGGGCCTACGTCCTTCGAAAGAAACACCTGAACTCCAAGCTTTCGCTCGGACTGATGATTGGCGGCTTTGCAGTGGTGCTTCTGATAGTCGGATCGATGTTCATTTCCAGTCACGGCAACGGCAACGGGCAGATCGTGGGTGTTGTGCTCGACGCCGACCAGAGGCCGTATATCCACGGCGCGACCGTCCGCTTCCCCGACCTGGGTAAGAGCTTTACGACCAACGGCCAGGGCTTTTTCAAAGCCGATGATATCCCGAACGGCAGCCATAAAATCGAGTACATGGTCGCCGGCGGTCAGCCGAGCGTCGATTATGCAACTGTCAGCGACGGCGGAACAACGACGGTAACCTTGACTCCGTCCACGACATCTGGCACCGAGTTAGCGACCACGCAGACGCCGGTCGTACCGACACCGCCGGTTCAACCTCAGCCTGCGACTAATCACGTGGCGACGGTCAGTCCTTCGCCTTCCAATGAAGGCAATACGGAAGCAGCCCCGACGACGCGGGCGAGCTCGAGGCTTACGTTAGCGGCGAATGTCGAAGGAGCACGGCTGGCGATTGATGGATCGGTCATTGGCGCCGGGAATCTCACCTATTCGAAGCTCAAACCGGGATACCACGACTACAAAGTGTCAAAAGACGGCTGGCAGACGCAGAGTGGCACCGTACAACTTGAACCGGGCAAGACGACCACGCTTGAGGTCGCATTAGTTGCCACCGAGCAGCCTAAAGTCGAGGCGCCACAGCATGTCGTTTCGTACACTGAGGGGACGACGGCGATGAAGGCCGGTGACTACCGAGGCGCCATCAGCAAGTTCACCGACGCTATTACTAAGGAGCCGGGCTACGCTGCGGCGTATCTGGCGCGCGCTGAAGCTTTCACCGCCGACAATAACAAAAAGTCGGCGTATGATGATTACATCCGCGCTGCCGAGATTCAACAGGTGGGCGGGAGTTCCAGCCAGGCAGTGGCAGCCTACAACAAGGCGATCGATCTGAATCCAAACGAGCCGAATGCCTATCTTGGCCGGGCCAATATCTATCTGACCACGCACGAGGAGATCGCGGCGACGGCTGATTTCGAGACCGTGCTTCGCATGGATGATCGCAACGCGCAGGCGTATTTCGGATTGGGCGAGGCCAGATTCGTGCAGGGGAACATCAAGGAAGCGATCAAGCAGTTCAAAAACGCCAAGGATTACGATCCGAAGAACGCGATTACGTATCAGTACCTGATGCTCTGCTATATGTCCACCGATGACATGAAAAACGTCAAGAAGACATACGAGAAATTCAAAGAAATAGCCACGCAGGAAGAGGTTGCCCGCATGGCATCGGACAGCAAATTCAACGCGGTGATGAGAATTGTCCAGGAGGACTAACTACGGATGGTCGCAGAACAGAAACTGAACTGCTGGCAGTTCAAAAACTGCGGACGGGAGAAAGGCGGGCTATTAGCGGACATATTGGGCGAATGTCCGGTATCGACGAGCATGAAATACGACGGGATGCACGGCGGCCGCGGCGGCGGACGGGCTTGCTGGATGATTCCCGAATCCGCCTGTCGCAAGGATCCGGCCAGCAGCAACCTGCTGATGCGCTGTCACGCCTGCGAATTCTACCGGCGGGTCGTTTTCGAAGAGGACGAGAAAGTAGTCCACAAATACAGCTCAGCCCTCGCCTGACGCGCAGACGCACGTTCGAAGATCGTTGTAAGTAAACCGGCGACAAATCAGCGTCGCCGGTTCTTTTTTTTGCGGTTGCCGCCCCAATAGTTTCCTTCTATTTTCTTCTCACGTCTATTTGAAAATCAAGAAGGAGATTACCTGTGAGAAGCACATCTATGTGGTCGGCCTGGCTTGTCGTGGTATTCACGCTTTGGTTGGCGTGCAGTTGTTTAGCGCAAAGCCACGCCGAGAGCCAGACAGTATTGACCCGAACTCCCTATATCCCGGATATCGCCACCTTCCTTCAGATTGGCGGCTCCACGCCGGTGGGATACTCCTGGGACGGCAAGGACGCGTTCTTTACATCATCGATGTCCGGCGCCAATCAGGTGTACCGACTGACAGAAACCGGCTGGCCGTACCAGCTTTCGACGTTCCCGGACGGCATCGATTTCTTCACCCTTTCCTGGGGTGGCTATATGGCGGTCCTGGGGGCATCCGTGGGAGGCTCGGAGCTGTCACAGCTCTACTTGATGGACACGAAAACCGGGCGAACCTTCCCCCTCAGCAATGAGCCGAAAGTACAGT
>DATKJY010000065.1:0-2957 GCA_035543175.1 Candidatus Acidiferrum sp. | reverse complement strand
CGTAGAGCCCCTTCCCCGCGCGGTCCAGGCTCCCTTCGATTTTCAAGGCCGGATATTTGTTGGAGATGACACGCACGCGCCATCCCGGGCGGTTCCGCTCGGTTTGCGGCTGGCGGTACGCCATAATCTCCGGAGGGGTATTAAACTCGTTGCCGGGACAAAACGGGCACATGGAAGCTTGAGTGCGTTTGGAAACAGAAGCGAACGAGGAAGGCCGCCGGCCCCGCTCGGTCGAGATGATCACCCAGCGCCCGATAATCGGGTCTTTTCGAAGTTCAGGCATCTACATCGTCCAAAGCTGTCTATAATGTATAGTCTCTTCCGCTTCACTTGTCAACTATGGGATAGCGCTTTCCTGTCATTCTCACCAGTTCACTATTCCCTGTGGACTCAGCTTCCCTTCCGCGACGAGACGAAGCAATTCAGCTTCATGATTCGACAGCTGCGTGTTACGGCGCTCCATGGCCTTGCGTGCGGTCTCAAGTCCCTTGTCCAAGCTGAATGTGTGATAGCGATTCGTATTGCCCCACTGGAAGGGCGGTAGCTCCTTGTCGGTCGTCAATCCCCCGCCAAATATGTTGCAGCAGACGCCGATGTGAATCCCGGTATTGAGCAGAGTGCCGATGCCGAATTTGCTGTGGTCGCCGATAAACGAGCCGACCTTCATGGACCCGGTATCTATCGAGTGGCCGTTGACCGTACAGCGAATATTCGAGTAGTTGTTCTTGAGATCAGAATTGGTCGTCATCGCGCCAAAATTGACCCATGGCGCTACATAGCTGTGTCCGATGAACCCGGCGTGATACTTGTTCACATAGGCGTGAAAGACGGACTCCTCCACCTCTCCCCCAACGCGACAGGTGTGGCCGATTGAAGACGCCGTGATTTTGCCGGCCAGAACGACTGAATTGGCCCCGATAAAACAGGGACCATAGATCGCGGCGTGCGATTCAATCCGCACATTGGCCCCGATATAAATCGGCCCGTTGGAGGCATCGACTACTGCGCCCGGATATACGGTCACCCCGTCTTCGAAATGAATGTTCTCTTTGGCCATCAAATAAGCGCCCTGGTGAATTGTCACATTCGTTGGCGCTTTGAATTTGGGCTTCAAATAGGCGAAATCGGCTGCTATAGCTTTCTCGATGTCGGCCATGATATCCCAAGAGTAGTGATGAAGAGTGGCCGTCGTTTCAAAATCGGGGAAATCGGCTTTCTGCTGTTCATAGGCGCGCGTGTACGAATCAGGCGTGATAATCGTTGGAATGCCGGAGAGGGTGTCGATCTTAAACAATACTCCGACCGTCTCATCGCCGCGCTTGAACTCGGTAGAGATACGCGCTTTTTTCACCAATTCGGGAAGGTCGCCATAGTCTCGGATCCGACCGTTTAGGAACAGCACGTCGGCGCCGTCGGAGCGCTTGATCATATTGACCGGATAGTCCCGGCATTGCTCAGCCAGAAACGGCGAGACGACATCGCGGGCAACCAGCGATATCTCCGCGCCGGGGAAATAGCGATCAGCGACTTCGAAGAGAGGCAAAATCCCCGAGCGCAATATGTAGACCGGACGGATACAGGTGAGGGGGGAAAACTGACTGAAAGATGCGTCTTCGTAAAAGCAGATTCTCAAAGGCATTCGCTCATTCCATTCGCAAGAGGTGCAATATCCCTATCTGCACCCATTATCGGCGTTCCGACGTACCGGTTTACGAAACCCGAGAGGCCGAGAAAGCGAAGATCAGCCATTTGTTAAATCGGAGCAAGCGTTATCAGGGGCGCTTGAAGTGCCACTTGGAGGCAAAGCTGTCGGTAATTTGTCTCCCAACCAGATACTCGACCAGCATAAGCGCGAATGGCAAGGCTGCACCCGGTCCCATCCCCGTGATGACGTGGCCGTCGACCGTCACCAACTCGTCGGTCACGTGAGCTCCCGAGGCTGCCAACCGGTCATTAAACGCCGGGTCACCGGTGGCTTTCCGTCCCTTCAAGATCCCGGCCGCCTCACCCAGAACATGGCTTGGCGCCGCGCAGATGGCGGCCACGAGCTTACCTTCAGTATTATGGCGACGGGCCAGTTCAATGACTTTCGGATTTGCAGCCAACAATTCAGCATTGCGAC
Organism: Candidatus Acidiferrum sp.; assembly: GCA_035543175.1. Lineage (GTDB taxonomy): Bacteria > Zixibacteria > MSB-5A5 > GN15 > FEB-12 > DATKJY01. Next base: position 835 of record DATKJY010000065.1, on the reverse strand, counting down.
GGCCGCCGGGAAATACGATACCGTCGTAAAGCAAGTCGACTTTATCCACTGTTGTATCGGGCAATAACCGGGTACCATAGGCAGCCGCCACCGGACCCTCTCTCAACGACGCAACGGTAAGCTTAACGCCCGCCCTCGTAAGCACATCAATAGGCGCGACCGTCTCGATATCTTCGCAGCCGTCGGCCACCACCAGCAGAACTCGTTTATCCATATTTCCTCCAATTATTTTTCGTTCAAACGGCGGGTCACATGCGTACAAGATGGCACAGGTTATACTTCAATATGATATTCACAGGCGATGCCGTCAAGCAAATGTGATTGACATGCCGGGTCCATAATAGTACGTTCGCAAGTCGTTCATACACAACCATTAAGTACGGAGGCAGTCATGCCGCGAGTAGTGCATTTCGAGATTAATGCCGACAAGCCGGAGCGCGCCAGCAAATTTTACGGCGACCTGTTCGGCTGGAAAATCAACAAATGGGAAGGCGGGGATTACTGGCTGGTTTCCACCGGTGACAAAAGCCAGGCGGGCATCGACGGCGGTATCATGAAACGTGACGGCCAGCATGCCTCAACTTACAACACCGTGGCGGTCGAATCGCTCGACGAGTACCTGACCAAGGTGACGAAACTGGGCGGGACAATTCATCGCCCTAAGACACAGATCCCGGGAATCGGCTGGTTTGCCTACTGCAAAGACACCGAAGGGAACGTGTTCGGGATCATTCAGCCCGACATGCCGATGAAATAGTCACGAAGGGTATCGTGGTGTCGGGCGACTCACCCGACACCACCAAGCTCGATCAGTCGCTCGGCAGGCCGCAATCGC
>DATKJY010000064.1:0-3772 GCA_035543175.1 Candidatus Acidiferrum sp. | reverse complement strand
CAGTATTTCGGTGTGACCGATGACAGCGACCTGGCCAGAGTAGTAGCCAAGGTGGCGGCGGCCAATAACCGTGGCAGCTACGCATCGCTGGTGGCATTTCGAGATTCGGCCATGGCCGTCATTCCCAAGAGTTATAAAGGGCTGGCCGATGTGGCTTCAGATTTCGACTCCTTACTGGCGTGCTACAACCCTTGCCGGCTGAACTGGGAAAAGATCGACGAGGCCCGGAGCGCATACCATGAGTTGGCGAAAGACAGCACGCCGTCTGAGAAGCTGCTGGATCGATTCAGTTTCGCGCTCGAAAAATCGCGTAACCGTTTCATCCCTGAGAACCTGACGCTGCCGTACGCGGCGTTCTTCTCCGGAGAGCCTACCTGTATTGCTTCCAATGGTGATATCATGGTGGTCGGTACGGCCAACGGCCTGGTCAAGTACACCGGGCGCACGTGGCAGACGTTTACGACCGAAGCCGGGCTACCCTCGGACAATATTCTCTGTCTCTCCGTAGCCGGAAGTAAGATTGTGATCGGCACGGATAAAGGTCCGGCGCGATTCAATGGGCTGACATGTGAAGCGTTCGACTCCACGACCGCGGTGCCGTCAGGCGCGGTGACTGCGATAGGCGCCGACGAGAAATCGCCCAGCGAAATCTACGCTGTCGTCGGCAACGACCTGTATCATTTCGACGGCAAGAAATGGTCAAACAACAAACCGTATATCGTCCTTCTGGATGACTCACCGGAGAAAATTGCAGCGAAGTTCTCGCTGTATGGCACGAGCGCAGAGGCCAGCGCCTATGAGACCAAACTTCTGGCTCTCAACCCGGCCCTCACTGCGGCTCAGGCGCCGGCTCAGCCGGTGAAAACCGACAGCGGCGCTGTCGACAGCACTAAGGCTGCCGTGCCCGATCCGCCGGGCGCACTTCGACCCGGCGACACGATTCGCGTGCCATACCTTGCTGAACTCAGGAGCAAAGTGAACTATATTGGATTCGGACTCGACAAAACCGTCTGGCTCGGCACGTCGGATGGCGTCATGTATCTCGACAAGGATCATTGGCAAGCGCCGGGTTACAAGATTGACTCACTTGCCCAGACGACGGCAGTTGCATCTCTGGTCGCCGAGCGGCACGCCGAGGATTCGGCTACTGCCGCCAACTACGAAGCGACTCTTCGGATGTTCAACAACATCACCGGAGATTCCATACCAGCCGGCACCAAGGTCAGAGTGTACCGAAATCCGGCTGCAGCCCCGGTCAACAATATCAACAGCTTCAACGAGCGCATGTATTTTGCGACCGACGACGGCCTGCTGGAATATGACGGCGAGCAGTGGGGCCGTGCCGACCTGAAAGGTCTCGGACATTCATCGGCGTTGGCGGTCGCGACCCACCGTAACGAAGTGTGGTTCGTGTCCCGCGACCGCGTGGTTACCAAAGCCAAGGGCCGTCCGGAGATCTCGACCATGTACGTCAAATGGTTGCCGGCGCTGGCCGACGACCTGTATTACACGTTCTTCTCCTACGTCAACAGCACCCAGAATTGGGGAACGTTCGGCGGTAACGTAACTTTCATCTCGTACGGCAAGTTCACGCGTACAGGTGAAACCAGCCCCGACCCGATAGGCGAGTTCCAGTCATACGACGTTGCGGGGACGTTGTCGTACGGACGAGCGGTTTCGAGCCGGGTATCGCTGGGCGTCTCCGGCAAGATTATTTATTCGAATCTGGCGCCTCAAGGCGCCGGAGCGGAAAAAGGCAAGGGGACCTCGACCGATTTCGCTATCGATTTCGGTCTTCTCTGGCGCATGACCTCGCGTCTGACCATGGGTGCGGCACTGACCAACCTCGGGCCGAAAATGAGCTATATCGACGCGGCGCAGTCGGATGACCTTCCGCGCAACCTTGCTTTGGGCTTCGCCTATACGGTGATCCAGTCGGAATACAGCCATCTGATTGTCACGACCGAACTGAACCAGATGTTGGTTGGTCTTAACCATGTGAGTGATCAGATCAAGGCGACGGTCTTCAATTCAGGCGCTGAATTTACGTACGCGAACCTGATTTCGGCTCGGGCCGGCTACATCTACGACAAGCAGGGTCAGATTGAGTTGTTCACGGTCGGGGCAGGATTAAATCTACTTGACCACTTCAAGTTTGATTTTGCATATATTCCGAGTCAGAAGGATTCGCCGTTGAATAACATCCTGCGCATGTCGCTATCGATTCTGCCGTAGGATCAGTCGGAAAGGTTGGGAGCGTGCCGAATAGGATTTGGCCGCCTGTAGTCAGTACAATTCTTCTAGTCGCAATGGCGACGGCTTCACCGGCCGTCGCCGGCGATCGTCTGTTAACCGGACAGATCAGTCGCACCTCCGACACCACCCACAACAACATCGTCCATCAGCGCGGGTTAGTCCCCATGACACAGGCCCGCCCGGTCTGGAATCTTCCGCGACCCAAAGCGTGGTCGTTGCCGACGACGGCGATTGCGCCGAATGTCGATACCGTCATTCACGTCCTCGTGCTTCGGTTTAATTTTCAGTATGAGACGGTCGACGATTCCAACACCACCGGTCGGGGGGTTATGGATCTGTCCACGCCGCTGGCCGATTCGGCGGACTCGGCGCGGTACTATGATTCGGTCGGTTTTATTGTCGATCCGCCGCCGCACAACGCCGCCTATTTCAACGCCCAGATGAAGGCGCTCAATTTCTACTGGAATCGGGTGTCGGAAGGGCACGACAGTCTGGCGTGGGATATCTATCCACGCGCCGGCGACTCTGTTTACCAGCTACCCCACGAGATGGCCTATTACGGCAAGTGCGAAGTTGATTCGGTCGTCTACGGTCTGGAGCGGTATTTCGTCGATGGCATTCACGCGGCCGACGCCGATCCTTCGGTCGATTTCAGCAAATATAACGCCATTATCATGTTTCATGCCGGAGCGGATCGCCAGAACGACCTTGGGTTTCCCCCGACCTGCTCGGATCTGTTTACCGGGTTTATCAATTTCCGCGACTCAGTGGCGGTCAAGGGGGGAAAGTACATTCACGAAGCCGTAATGATGCCGGAGGCGATTTCGCAGGACAATCGGGCTACGGCGCTTAATGCGGTTATGGCGCATGAGTTCGGTCACCAGCTCGGTCTGGTCGATTTGTACAATACTTCGAATTTCATGACCGAACTGGGTGATTTCAGCCTGATGGACGACAACGGCTTCGGCACTGGTATTGATTTCGGTTTCAAAGGCGGAAAAGTGTTTGGAGCCGTGCCGGTGTATCCGGATGCGTGGTCACGGGCCTACCTGGGATACGTGCCGGTGGGTGATTTTCGCAAAGGAACCGATCTCAGAATCGTGGCGGCCGAGGCCATCTCCTCGGGAATGAAAATTGCGCGTGTGCCCATTTCAGAGAACTCGTTTTACCTGCTTGAGAATCGCAACGATCGACTCACCACCGGTGTGTTGCATATGCTGGTGGATTTTGCGACCGGCGTGTTCATGGGCCCAGCGGACGCCAATCGGAATCTCACGGGCGAGTACGACTTTTTGTTACCGGGGTCGGGGATGCTCATCTATCTGGTTGATGAGTATGTTGCCGGCCTCGACTACGACGGTAACGGCGTCGATAATTTTAAAGATAATCAGCTTCAGTGGGACCCCAGACGCCGGTTCCTTAGTCTGGTCGAAGGTTCCGGTATCGTTTATTTCGGCGGTGATTATCACGCTGGGTACGGCAGCGCCGACGATATGTACCGTGACGACCGTAACAC
>DATKJY010000063.1:0-3975 GCA_035543175.1 Candidatus Acidiferrum sp. | reverse complement strand
ACGGGTTGTTCACGGCAGATATTTCCGCGCCCGCTTCCCCGGCTATTGTCGGTCGGTGGTACAAATACGGCGGGCCTTCGAGCATTGCTGTCACCGGTAATCTTGCGTGTGTCGGCAACAGGGATGCGGGTTTGGCCGTAGTCGACATCACCAATCCAACTGCTCCCAGTCTCGCTACTTCCTATCAGACGCCGGATTGGGCCCTGGAAACGGCGACATACGGTACCTACGTTTATCTGGCCGCTAACGACCGCGTCCTCGGATTCGATATTTCTGATCCCGCACATTTGCGAGCAGTATTCGGCCGTATAGCTTACTATCCGCAGGCCGTAGCCATATCAGGCCATTATCTATTTGTCGCCTGCCCATACGACGGAATTCTCGTGTTCGACATCACCAACCCCGAATCCCCGTCTTTGAAGGCGACCCTCAGGACCCTTGGTTCACCTGAGGATATCGCGGTATCGGGTAACTATGCGGTCGTCGCCGACGGCCCCAACGGCGCTCTCATTGTCGACATTACGAACCCCGAACTTCCGATTCCTTTGGGGCGGTATCAACCGGAAGCCGATAATTACACTCGCTCGGTAGAAATCAAGGGCAACCTGGTCTTCGTCGCTGAATATGGCGGCGTGACCATTCTGGATATCACCAATCCGTCGACGCCGACAAAGGTGGGACGATGCCTCGGATATGCCGGCTATCTGCAGGTCTCCGGAAACCTTCTGTTCGACGGAGAGTCCGGCGGCATGCAGGTGTTCGACATCTCCAACCCAGCTTCCCCGCTAAAAGTGTGTGATCTGGGCATAAGCGCCTATGGCTTCAGCGTCACCGGCAATCGGGTAATGATCGCCTCGCCTGATATGGGTCTGAGGATTATGGATTTCACGGATTACTACTGCGGCGATGTCGATGGCAGCCGGACGGCGGCCGACATTTCCGATCTGTCGTTTCTCGTTGACTTTCTGTTCGCCTCGGGACCGGCCCCCGCCGACATGCAGGCGGCCAACCTCGACGGTGCCGGGAGTGTCGATGTCGGAGATCTCACCAGCCTGGTTGATTTTCTCTTCCTCGGTCAACCCACGCTGCAGTGTAATTAGAAAACGTCCAAAGTGAATCGGGTCGCGCTATCCGCATAACTCGGCGCGACCCTTTCCCTGAGAATCCCAAAAACAATCCCGGCGGCGCCGAGCACACAGGACACCGCCGGGTTTTTGTCGCTCAATCTAACGTGTCCGAACGATTGAGCGCTGCTACCCCCTCTACGTCCGGGATGACTGCCCCTTTGCGTCTCCCGGTACATGCCGCATTCCCACCGCCCGAGCCCTCTCGCGCGACGGTTGAAATGATCAGTATTACAATGAGTAATGGTGACGCAGGCGAGGCGTTGCCGGATTTTTTTAATGCGAGAGCAATCTAAATTGGTCGGATTACGGTTGTTTGACGGTTGCTCGCAGCCGGCCATCGGTTACCCAGCCCGAGTCGGTCCAGTGGAGCACCGTATCGCGAAGGTTCCGGTCGTAGGTATCCCAGTCGACTGCAGGAAGTATGTGTTTATCCGCCAGCGTGTTGCGGCGCTTGGTGAATTGATCGTTGGCGAACACCCGGCGCACCAGAAAATCCGGCCCGAGAACATAGTGAATCTCGTGCGTGTCCCCCTCACCGATAACCATCTTGAGAGTGCCGTCCCCATTGTCAATCAGATTGCTGGGACTGTTGTATTTGCTGGACAGATCGATCTGCCCGACATCCGTCACGGGAAACAGCACATACTGCAACTGATTCCCCCTTCTGCACTTTGTGAGGTCGTAGTCCACTACGCCGTACGGAGGCGATACACCCGCGCAGGAATCCGCCGAAAGCACGAAAAACCCGGAGCAGCCCATGCGATTGTTGAATGCGCAGAAGAGGAATTCATCGGAACCATCGCCGTTGATGTCCTTTATTACTCGCGGATCGCAGGAGCCCGCATTGATGTACCAGCCGATCTGCTTCAGACTATCGTCCCAGAATTTGATATGCTGGCGGGCCGGGGCATGGGCAAACGCTTCCGTCACAACCACCGGCTTTCCCCTGATCCGGAACACTCTGACCAGGCCGGCCTCATAGAAAACTGGGATTGAATCGCCGACATATTCCCCGTGGACGACGATGTCTCTAGCGAAGAGGAGGTTTCCCTTGTGGTCGTACACGTACATGCTGTCGGCCTCCGGACAGGCTTGCCCGCTTCTTGGCGCAATGAGTACCTCATTCTTCCCGTCGCCGTTCAAATCCGTCGCTGCTACGCATGAGACGATCTGATTGAGAGTGTCCAGATCGCATACGAACGTATGACGCCACAACGGCAGCCAATCAGCGCTGAACACCTGCAGAGTATGCAAATCGGTCTTGAAGTAGGTCGGATTATGGTCCCGCCAGAATTTCCAGGCATTCGGTGCCATCAGATAGAAAAGAATAGCGATGAGGACAAGTAGCACCGGAATACCGACATGGGCCTTGTTGATTGTCGAGCGAGCCCTTCGAAAGGCATACATTGCGACCGACGCCCGCTCGACGTGGACCAGCCGTGGATCATCGGCTACACTCGACAAATCCTCGGCGTCGACCAGCTCCAGCTTGCGATCCGGAGCAGCTTCCTCGAGCGCTCTAAGATACTGCCAGGCATCGCTGATATTTTCGCGCGGGATAACCACACGCTTGAGGTCGGAGACGAAGGCCCGATGTATCTTGAGTTTCAGCGCTTCGACATCGATCGGCTCCAGCTTGCCGTCGGCGGACATAGCCCCGGAGAACGCGGCATCGGAAGGCACGGAAAGATGATCGCGGAAATGTTCTACCCGGCTGAGCGCCGCTACCGCTCCGACCGCAAAAGCCAGCCCGAGCGAGTCTCCGGTGAAGCGAGCCCGAGTCGCCTCGACTACAAAATCAAAGCGATACTTCTGGCGCTCCGGGAGTCCGTACTTGCGAGCCACATATTGCCGCGCGGCCGTCGCCGAATTTCTGGCCTGCACCAAAAAGCGATCCCCCGGCTGTTCGACCGGATTGGTCAACACCACCACATCCTCGCCGGCTCGCTGCGAGAGGCGAGTTGCTGAAACACGAAGGGTCAGGATTCTCCCCCTCGGCTCCAGATTCAGATCCGGATAATGCTCTACGAACAGGCAGGTCACAAATATGTCGTTGCTTGAGCGAGGAGCTGCCGCCGACCGCATCTGTTTCCCCACCGCCTGAGCGTCGGCTCGAAGGGTATCAAAACTCCGAAGGTCGTCCGCCGATACCAGGCTCTTGGGAAGGTTCGAAAGTATCCCGACCATCTCGGCCAATGTCACCACCTCGGCGGGGAGTAGTTCGGCGGGGTCCACTCTCGAGGCCAGGTCGGCCATGGCCGGCACGAACTCTCGTACGTTGGCTTCCAGCGCAACGCCGGAGATACCGCGCATTTTCGAGAAACAACGCAGCCCGCAGAGCAACTGAAGTTCGGGGGTGGGTGCTATTCGAAGGCAATAGCGAAGCCGCTCGGCCGCAGCTTCAAATTCCAAATATCCCGGCATAGACGCTCAACTCACTCTTCACGCCCGATAATGCCATTGCCACACTGATGCCGGTCTCCAAGCTGAGTACAGGTATGTACCGGGGAATCTGATCTAATATAAGAGAAAGGGCAGCTTCTGGCAAGCGCTGTCCATCTGCAGCGTTCTGAGACGACGCGCAGAATTATCGGGATAATCAGTCGAAATCAAGCAATTGGTCAGGATTTGACGGGGAGAAAACACATGGGAAGAACTGCAACTTGGCGCTATTGAAAAACGAAAATCTCAATCGGTTCGAGCGCCGTCAGATCGCCAAGCGCCACCGGCTCCGGCTGCTCCGAATTGACCATCAGGATGCCGGAGCTCTTGCCCTCGCGTACCGCTACTTTCAACGGGACACCGGCCAGGAGTCGACCTAATTTGAGAATCTCAATTTCCAGGCGCT
>DATKJY010000062.1:0-3190 GCA_035543175.1 Candidatus Acidiferrum sp. | reverse complement strand
GACGATTCATTCTGAGCGCCCGGTCCATACCAAGCGAATCGATAATTTACCCGCTCGCGCCCAAAAGGCAAGGAGAAAGCACTGGCCGGTGCTGCCAGCGAACTTGGCCCCCGATCATGTTGATTGGAAATGGGTCTTGGGAATGACGGGTTGAAAAGGCTCGAAGAAGTGTGTCCAAAACACCTTCGATTTACTGCTCGCCCTTTTCATCGAAATAGAGGAACCGATCAAGCATCTTGACATACTCGGACCACCCCTCGCCGCCCTGCCGCTGGCGAATTCGATCGATCGCCCCCATTTTACTGTCGATTTCGTCGCAATAATAAAGCACGAACGCCTCGGGTATCATAGGCACGACCGGCGACCCGAACGCACGCTCCCCCTGATGTGAGAGTATCAGGTGCCGGAGCTTAAACAGCAGTTTCTCCGGAAATCCTTCCACCTGCTTTGATCTCTCGCAGATCCAGTTGTCACATACGGCAATGTGGTCAACCAAACGGCCTTCGTCCGTAAAATCGATTACAATTTCAGATGAGTATGACCGGATCTTTCCGGCGTCGTGCATAAGTCCGCCGAAAATGAGATAGTCCTTGTTGAGATAATCGTACCCCGCGGCAACTCGCAAGGCCAGCTCAGCGACATTGGCAGAGTGTTCGGAAAGCCCGCCGATATATGCATGATGCCAGAGCTTACCCGCGGCTGCTCGAAGATACTGCGCCAAAAACGATTTGTCCGACCAGAACAGATTTAGTAGCGATTTGATGTAGGCGTTTTCTACCTTTTCGGTCAGCGACAGTATGCGCGCCTGCCGCTGCTCGTCGGATTGGGTCGAATGGGGGAGTATAGCTTCAAGTTGATACTCGTCGTCGGTGGCCAGGCGTATCTTACTGACCGTTACCTGTAATTTGTTGTTGTACTCAGTGACCGCGCCGCGAACTTTGACGACCATACCTTCGTCAAGCTCGGTCAGGGCAAACTGATCCGGGTCCCACATGACGGCTGGGATTCGTCCGGTGGAATCGCCCAGTTCGAGAGAAACAAACTGGCCGCGCGTAAACTCGCGCACTTCGCGTTTGCGTACCGCGAAGTATCCCTCCACTTTGTCTTCGACGACAAAATCCTTGATTTTCTTGCTTTCCATGAAACGGTATTATAATTACAGGAATAATGGTTAGTCAATCACTTCGTGGTCTGCGATTATGAGGCAATTTGAGCAAGGCGCCAAGACCGGCTCCGTAATCAAAACTACCGCTCTGGCCCTAATCCTTCTCTTGACGTTTACAATATCAGGACTTGCCGACGAACGCGCCAGCGGTGTCGGGGCGTACGATTACGGGTTGCTCGACCTCTATCAATATCATGAGACAGACAGTCTCAAGTTGGAGCACACGGTAGGCTTTACTGCCGGTTGGCAAATCGGGAAATCGCACTTCGTATATGAGTGGCAAAGGCCACTGATATCTTTCGTGACATTTCGAGGCAGATTGAACAAGGAACGTGGTGTCGCCACCGTTGGAGTGATGGCCGCGGCACTGTCGATTCCCGCCACTCTCATGGAGCTTGCCGGCAGCAATGAAGATCAGATCGAGTCAATTCTGTTTCCGGTCCTCGCTCCTTTCGGATCCCATATCGGCTACCGGCCGATTCGTGCGATCACTGTCTATGCGGGCGTTATTCCCGATTTTATCCTGTTCACGGAGAGTAACGGACTGCTCATACAGGCGCGAACCGGTATCCGCATCGATCTCAAACTCGGGTTCGTTGCCAGCATCGGCTATATGAAACCAATTTTCCGCGGATTCAGAAGTCCGAGCCGATCTTTCCCAGCCGGGGTCACCGTCGGAATTTCGTATGCACCAATAAGCGGCTCCTGGGGCTACTAAAGATTGCACGCGAGCCCTTCGGTTCGCCGAGTTTTCCGCCTCGTGCCATCAACGCAATTTCTTTCTTCCCATCCGCTCGACTAGAAGCCATATTTCTGCTGCAATCCGAGGTGCTTATCCCGTAAGCGTGGGAACCGCGCAAGTATTGGAACGCTACAAGATTCGGACGGTTACGCTGATATGAAGATCCTGGTTCGATATGTCCTGCGCGAGCACATTGCCCCCTTTTTTTTCGCCTTTTTCACTATTACGTTCCTGCTGATTATCGACCAGGTCCCCAAGATTATCGACCACGTTATCGACAAAAACCTCTCTATCTGGGTGGTGCTCGAGTTGATCGGCGTCAACCTCGCCTGGATGCTGGCGTTGTCAATCCCGATGTCGGTCCTAGTCGCCACGCTCATGGCGTTTGGGCGATTCAGTTCCGACCTCGAAATCACCGCCATGAAATCGTGCGGCATAAACCTCCTGCGCATTCTCGTGCCGCTTATGGTTGCAGCATCGATCTTGAGCGCCGGGATGGTCGTATTCAACGACCGGGTTCTTCCGGATCTGAATAAGCGTGCTCGGACACTATGGGGGGATATTGCAGCCATGCGGCCGACTCTTGTCTTCAAGTCCGGCATATTTGTCACCGACATCCCCGGCTACCTGATTCTGATCGACAAGATCGACCACAGCACGTCCAGAGTCGACGGCGTTCGCATTACCGATACCAAAATCGCCAGCAAGCCGCGCATTATTGTGGCGCAGTACGGGTACCTCAAGATGACCGATGGCGGCCGCAATATGCAATTTACGTTGTACAACGGTGAGTTGCATTCACTCGATATCGAGAATCCGGAAAATTACCGCAAGGTCGATTTCGAAACGCAGGTCATCAATATCGCCGGGACCGCGTCGGAGTTGGTCCGTACGGAATCGGACTACCGCACCGACCGTGAAATGGGCATCAAGGAGATGAAAACTCGCGTTGCCGAAGCCAACTCGATGATGCTGCCATTCCAGGAACGAATTGCGCAAAGTACCAAAGAGAAGCTTGAATACCTGCTTGCAGACAGCTTTGTCGCCAAAGCTCCTTCCCCCGCCGCCGACTCGGTTGCGCTCAACCAAGTGAAGAATGAGGCCATTGGCCTCGCGCAGATGATAGAGCGAAGCAACCAGCAGATCGACGCGCAGGCCAAGACTGTCGACAAATACCAGATCGAAATCTACAAGAAGTATTCCATACCCGCAGCGTCGCTGGCCTTTATCCTGATCGGCGCTCCTCTCGGAATACTCACCCGTAAGGGCGGCATGGGGATGGC
>DATKJY010000061.1:0-5472 GCA_035543175.1 Candidatus Acidiferrum sp. | reverse complement strand
CGTTTACGATTCGAAGAAGGCCGGTGCGGTGACGGTGTCACACGTGAGATTCGGCAAGGATCTCATCCGCAAGCCGTACCTTATCACCCGCGCACAGTTTGTGGCCTGCCACAATTTCTCGTTCCTCGAGAAATACGATATGGTCGACAAGCTGGTCGAAGGCGGAACGTTTCTTTTGAATGCCCCGTACGGTCCGGACGAGGTCTGGGACCATATACCGCGCGAAGTACAGCAGCAGATCATCGAGCGCAAGGCCAAATTCTACGTGATCGATGCTATCGAGTTGGGCAAAAAGCTCGGCCTGGGCGCCCGCATCAACATGATCATGCAGACGGCATTCTTCACGATCTCGAACATCCTGCCCAAGGACAAGGCGATTGAGGCAATCAAGAAGGCGATCCTTAAGACGTACGGCAACAAGGGTGAAAAGGTCGTAAACATGAACTACGCCGCGGTCGATGGCGCGATGGCGGCCTTGCACGAAGTGAAATATCCGAACAAGGTGACGAGTTCGGTCGGTCGCCCGCCGCTGGTTCCGGCCTATGCGCCTGATTTCGTTCAATCGGTAACGGCCGAAATCATAGCGGGTCGCGGCGATCAGATCCCGGTGTCGGCGTTTCCGGATGACGGCACGTACATGACCGGGACGACACAATACGAGAAGCGGAATATCGCAGTGGACATTCCGGTCTGGGAGCCGGATATCTGCATCCAGTGCAACATTTGCGCGATCGTCTGTCCGCATGCGGCGATTCGACCGAAGCTGTTCACCAAAGAGTATGTGGACAAGGCTCCGGCCGAGTTCAAGTACACCAAGGCGATGACCAAGCCGCTCGAAGGTATGTATTATGCTCTTCAAGTAGCGCCCGAAGATTGCACTGGATGCGTGGTTTGCGTGAGCGCCTGCCCGGCGGTCAAGAAGAATCCGGACGGCACCAAGTCGAACGTCAAGGCGATTAACATGTCGCCCCAGCCCCCGATTCGCGAGCGCGAGAAGAAGAACTGGGACTTCTTCATCAATGTACTGCCGGACACCGATCCGTCGAAGTTCAATGTCGAGACGCCCAAGGGCTCGCAGTTTGTCAAACCGTTGTTCGAGTTCTCCGGCGCCTGCGCGGGATGTGGTGAGACACCATACATCAAGCTGATGACCCAGTTGTTCGGCGACCGGGCGCTCTGCGCCAACGCCACGGGGTGCAGCTCGATTTACGGCGGTAATCTTCCGACCACTCCGTATTGTCAGCGCGCTGACGGACGCGGGCCGGCCTGGTCGAATTCGTTGTTCGAAGACAACGCCGAGTTCGGCTTCGGCATGCGTCTCACGGCAGACAAGCTGAAAGCGTACGCACTCGAGCTCGTGCACGAGCTAGTTCCCGACATGTTCGATGAACTGGCGAAGGCCGACCAGAGCACGCAGGAAGGAATTGAGAAGCAGCGCCAGAGAGTAGCCGTTCTGGTCAGCAAGCTGGAGCGCATGAACGGCGGCAGCCGGATCTCCGCGCTCAAGAATATTGCCGGCTTCCTGGTTAACAAGTCAGTCTGGATTATCGGCGGCGATGGCTGGGCGTACGATATCGGCTTTGGAGGGCTTGACCACGTTCTGGCCTCCGGCATGAATGTCAACGTCTTGGTCCTCGATACCGAGGTCTATTCCAACACCGGCGGGCAGATGTCCAAGGCAACGCCGAGGGCGTCGACAGCGCAGTTTGCAGCTGCCGGCAAGCCGACCGCCAAGAAAGATCTGGGGATGATCATGATGTCCTACGGCAGTGTGTATGTTGCCCAGATCGCGATTGGCGCGAGTCATAACCAGGCGGTGAAGGCGATGGTCGAAGCGGAGAAATACAAAGGACCGTCAATTCTGATTTGCTACGGTCACTGTATTGCTCATGGCATCGATATGGAGCAGGGTCTGGCGCGTGAAGAGGCGGCGGTGAAATCCGGTCACTGGCTTCTCTATCGCTATAATCCCGACCTCATGCATCAGGGCAAGAATCCGTTGCAGTTGGACTGCAAGGAGCCGAGTATTCCGTTTGAGGAGTACGCGTACGCGGAAAACCGGTATCGGACGCTGATCGCGAAAGATCCGGAACGGGCCAAGATGCTGATCAAGCTGGCTCAGAAGGATTGTGACCGTCGGTGGAACCTCTATAAGCAGTTGGCGGGCATGGACTACTCCAAGAGCGCCGACTGACGAATCAACTATAGCCAATTCCCCATAGTGGGATCAGGGCGAGTCGAGCAATGACTCGCCCTTTTTTTGAGCACATTTATCCGTCAAGGCCTTACAAATCAAAGCGGGGCGGTCATTCTACCGATAATGGAGAAATGACACAAAGCTAACTGAATCAGGAGGCAAAATGCGGTTCAAATTTGGGGTTATGATTGTGTTAGCGGTCCTGCTGGGGATGGCGAGCAAGGGGTTCGCCCAGGAGACCGAGCAGGATGTGCTCAACCGTGTCCTAAAAGACTACGACGTCAAGAGCATTAAGCACATCGGTTGGTTCTCGATCAATTTTGGGATGAATCGGATCAACCGCCACAACGATTACAATGATTTCGCCAATTACCAGTCGACTCAGTTCACCGGTACTTCCGTGACGTGGCTCAATACCGCCAAGTCGCTCGGCGCCGAGCTGGGGACGATCATGGCGAAGCGGTTTGCTCTGTCGCTGGGCGGTGAATACTGGCTGAAATTCGGTCAGAAAATGTCAGGTTCGTTTATGTACACACCGGCCGGCCAGTCCATCACCGACCCGTCGTCGGAGATGACCGTATACGGCATCTACACTGGAGTACAGTATTACGTGATGAATCCGCCGACGCCGACGGATCGTCTGACGTTGCCGGCGGTCCGTATCGGCGGCACGGCAGGCTACTACCGCGTAAAGTGGACACTCTGGCCGGAATATCAGAATCTGAATCTCTCGACCTCGCAGCCGGAGATCTCGAATATCGCGTTCGAAGGGAGCGCGCCGGGATTCAGTTTTGTAGTGGCCGGTGAATATCCGTTGAAGTTCCATGGATTATCACTCAACGCCGAGCTGAACTACCTGTATCTGAACTTCAAGAACGTCGCGTGGTATAATGGAAGGGAGCAGGAAGTTGTGGCTACGTATGGCGGTACCCCCGATAGTCGTGTCAATCTTGGACTGTCCGGTGTCAGAGGGAAAATCGAGTTGAAGAAGTTCTTTAGCTGGTAAGGCCGTTTCGGGGACGCCCAATTCGGTTGACAGAGGGAAAACAGGCCATATTTTGTGCGGACGTATTGAGAAGTATTGGAGACATGAGGTATTGGAAAACTCTATGGCATCTTTTAGGACAGCCCGGGTCATTCTGTCATTGATTGGGCTTTTGACAATCAGTTCCGTATCGGCTCAGAAACTTACGCCGGCGTTGGCCGGGACAATCGGCCAGCCGAGCGGACGCATCGCCTTCATCAAAGAGAAGGGCGTTTGGATTATGAACGCCGACGGCACCGGCCAGATGAAAGTCTGCGACGCGACGAACGCCGATGGACGGTTGAGCTGGGCGCCCGACGGCAACCGGATAGCGTTCACGCGCTCCGGCACGGCTTCGTTCCAGGGGCCGGACGGCGGCAGCGGCGGGACGCACAAGATCTATGACATTTTTGTAGCCTTTATCGATTCAGCGAAAGTCGGTAATACGTTTTTCTGGAATATGCTCACGAGCGACGTCGGGAGCCGCGACCCGGAATGGTCGGCGGACGGCAGCACTATTCTGTTCTGGAAAGACATGAACGCGAATTACATCAACGCGACGGGGCCGAACTACCAGGTATGTACGATGACGCCGGACGGCAAGAATTTCCAGATGTTTCGCAAAGACTGGCAGAACATGTCGGAATTTCTCACCTATCCGAGCATGAGCGCCACCGGATTGATTGCGTTTGAGATGATTATCGATCTGAAGCGCCAGGGTGGGATAGCTGTGCTTCCCAAGACGGATATGATGGCTCCGCTGGCGGATATCAAAGCTAAGGCCGCGAAGCTCAAAGGGTTCGTGGCGCCAGCCTGGTCCCCCGATGGAAAATGGTTAGCTATCGTGCGGAACGATATTTCAAAACCGGGGATCTACCTCACGACTCCGGATCTGAGCAAGTTGTATCTGGTATATGAACCGGCGGCGGGTGCATCGGTACGAGCCGAGGCACCATCGTTCTCGCCCGATTCGAAGTGGCTGACATTTGCGACATCGGACGAAGCTGTCTGGATTTGCGATATCACTGGCAATCAGGCCAAGCGAATCACAAGTCCCGGTGGCGGCAAGACGCCGGCGTGGTCGAAGGCGATCAAGAAGTAATTTCTGCCTCCTGAATATGAGAAAGGGCCGGTTTATTCCGGCCCTTTTGGTTTCTGGGGAATTTGACGGTTGGCCCGAATCGATCAGTCTCATTTCCCTTTCGTAACCGGCTTCCATGATGAGAGTAGTTCTACGAGCAGTCGCAGGCCGATGCCGGTGGCGCCACGAGGGATGTACGGCTTTCCTTTGGGCTCCAGGTCGACATAGGCAATATCAATATGCGCCCAGGGCCAGTCACCGATGAAGTTCTCCAGAAAAGCTGCCGCTGTCATGGTTCCGGCCGGGCGACCGCCGGAATTGACGAGGTCGGCCACTGAGGATTTCATCAGATCGCGGAAATCGTCCCAGATCGGCATCTCCCAGACTCGTTCGGAGGTTGCGGTGGCGGCGTTTCTGAGCTGATCCATAAGGGCCGGAGTGTTGCCGAGAATCGGGGCGCCCGAATACCCGGTGACGTAAATGGCGGCTCCGGTGAGGGTGGCGATATCGACCACGGCCTGAGGCTTGAAGGTGTTGGCGTAGTCGAGCGCGTCGGCGAGAATGAGCCTCCCCTCTGCATCGGTGTTGATGATTTCAACTGTCAGGCCCTTGCGCGAGGTGACGATGTCGCCGGGTTTCTGGGCAGTACCGGAGGGCATATTTTCAGTCAGCGGCATGAGGGCGACGAGGTTCAGCGGGAGTTTCAATTTTGAAGCGGTGATAATGGTCGAGAGCACAATCGCGGACCCGGCCATGTCGCCTTTCATCTCATGCATATCAGCGCCGGGTTTGAGCGAGATGCCGCCCGAATCGAACGTGACGCCTTTGCCGACCAGTACGATCGGCTTCTGATTGTCACGCCGGCCGCGATAGGTAATAATCAGAAAACGGGGTGGCTCAGCGGAACCTTGCGAGACACCCAGCAAGAGGCCCATCTTCTCCCTCACGATGGCCTTTTCGTCGAGGATTTTCAATCCAAGGCGATTGGCTTTGGTCAATTCGGTAACCTTCCTGGCATATAGCCGGGGCGTCAGGCTGTTCGACGGCATAAAAGCCAGGCGGCGGACGAGGTTCTGACCCTCGGCGATGATCTGGCCTCGGTTCACTGCGGCCTTAAGGCCGGGCACCTGAGAGGACCGATCGACAGCGAAGGTCAATTCAGTGATGCGG
>DATKJY010000060.1:0-5676 GCA_035543175.1 Candidatus Acidiferrum sp. | reverse complement strand
GTCGATATGAAGTTTCCAGATATTGATATCGAAGAAATCGAAATCGATGAAGTCGACCACGTGGCCGATCCGGAGGCGGTCGAGTTGATTGCCGATTGCCCCCGCCACAATTAACGCCAGCGGCCAGACGAGATATTTCTGGTTGCGGCGAAGGTATATCAACCAGCAGAGAACGGGGATGACGATGAACGCGACAATCAGATAGAAATTGGTGCCGCCCAGATTGGTCCCCATCGCGCCCCCTTCGTTGAATACCAATGTCAGCATGAGAAAGTCGCCGAGGATTTTTCTCGACGGCTGATCGGTGAGCGTGTTTACCGCCCACACTTTGGTCACCTGGTCGGACAGGATGATGAAAAGAACAACGACGGCCGGCCAGAGGAGTGATCTGAGCTTACCGGCCGCCAGCTTTCTGATCCTCTTCCTTGGCCTTGCATTCGATGCACAGCCGGGCGTGCGGGACCGCCTCGAGGCGGGCGGCGCTTATTTGTTTGCCGCAGCTCTGGCATTTGCCGTAGGTCCCCTCCTGGATGCGACGCAACGCCTCGTCGATATGATAGACCAGACGGCCGGATTTGGAGGCGAACATGAATGCCATCTCACGGTCCATGGTGTCCGTGCCCTGATCCGCCATATGGTATGAGTACGAGGAGAGATCACCGCTCGCGTCCTTGATGGTGGTGCCGATCACACCCATTTCGTCGAGCAGCGCCTTCTTCTTGGCCAGGAGCAGATCTTCGTACTTCTTCAAATCGGCCTTCTTCATCTCGGTCTCCGATCACTACTGTTTGGCCACCGCAATGGCGGCCTTTTCGCCGTTGATGTTCCATTCAGTGCCGCCATCGACGGCTCCTGCCTGTATTAACTCCAGACTGTCTGCCAGTGTTTCCTTGCGGATAAACTCGTTGTACCGCGTTACCGCCGCCTGCAGCCGCTCGGATGTCGCCACCCGAATCGTGATCCGGTCGGTGACTTCGAATCCCGAGCTCTTGCGCATATTCTGAATTTTGTTCACCATCTCACGCGCAAACCCTTCGTCGATCAACTCCGGCGTCAGTTCCGTCACCAGGGCAACCGTGACACCGCCATCGGCTTCTACGGCATATCCTTCGCGTTCATGTTTATGTACATCCACTTCTTCGGTCGTCAGCGTGATCGTCTCGCCGTCCGACGCAAAGGTCAGTTTGCCGGTCTGGGCAAACTGCTTTGCTTGTTCACTTTCGAGGGCGTTGACGAACGCCTGTGCCGCCTTAACATGGCTTCCCAGTTTGGGCCCGGCAATCTTGAAATTCAGTTTGGCGGAATACGAGACGTACTGGTCGAGATCGGCAGCCGCCACAACTTCTTTAATATTCAACTCATCTTCAATAATCTCAAAGTACTCTTTCAGGCGCTCCAAATCATGCTTTCCGGGAAGGCCGACCAGCAGGCGCGCTAGTGGCTGGCGGACTTTGAGGTTCTTGCGTGCCCGGACCGCCCGTCCCAACGATACGATTGACCGGACCGTCTCCATAGCTTCTTCCAGGGGTTTGTCGATCAAAGCCGAATCGGGCTTGGGGAACGGCATCATGTGGACTGAAAGCGGCAAGCCATGCTTCTCCCGCTTGGCCCCCACCAATTCCTTCCACAGAAGCTCTGAGATAAAAGGCGCTACGGGCGCGCTCAGGCGACAGACGCCTTCAAGCACGCGATAGAGCGTCAGATAGGCCCGCATTTTGGAGGGGTCGTCCCCTTTGGCCCAGAATCGCCGGCGGTTGTTGCGGACGTACCAGTTGGAGAGATCGTCGATAACGAAGCTCTGAATCTGGCGCACGGGGCGCGTGATTTCGTATTTGTCGAAATTCTCGGTCATATCGGCAGCTAGCGAATTGTAGCGGGACATAATCCATCTATCGAACCGATCTGGCTCGCCGGCGCGCGTTTCGAGGAATTTGTCGATCGTGACGCCATCTGCTTCAGCGCGATCGACGATGTCATCGATGTTGGCGTAGAGCGCGAAGAAGCTGTACGTATTGCGAAGGGTATCGAAATGCTTGCGGACGACATCGGTCAGGCCGTCCTCGTCGAATTTGGTCGGCAGCCAGGGATTCGAGGTGGAGATCAGGTACCAGCGAAGCGGATCGGCGCCGTATTTGTCGACGGTCGCAAAAGGGTCCACCACGTTCCCTTTGTGCTTGGACATCTTCTTGCCTTCTTTGTCAAGAATGAACTCCAGCACGATGACATTCTTGAACGGCGGCTTATCGAACAACATGGTCGAGATGGCCAAAAGCGAATAGAACCAGCCGCGCGTCTGATCGACTGCTTCGGATATGAAATCCGCAGGATACTTGGTGGCGAACTGCTCTTTATTCTCAAACGGATAATGCCACTGGGCATACGGCATGGCGCCGGAATCGAACCAAACGTCGATCAATTCCGGCACGCGGGTCATGCTGCCGCCGCATTCACAGGCCAGTTTGACGCCGTCGATTAACGGCTTGTGCATGACGGTTGTCACGTAACCCGAAGGTCCCACGCCCCAGGCAGCATTGGTTCGGTCGACCGAAGCCGCGGCGCGGTGTTTTTTCAGCTCTTCCTGAAGTATCGCTTTGGTGACCGTACCATTGCCGTTTTTTGATTCGACCATATGGTCGACAATCTCATCAAGCGAGCCGATGGCGCGCATCTTGCCGCACTTCTCGTCATCGCAAACCCAGATCGGGAGCGGCGTGCCCCAGAATCGTTCGCGTGACAGTGCCCAGTCGACATTGTTTTCCAGCCAGTCGAGCATGCGGCCGGTCCGAATCTCGTCAGGCACCCAGTTTATGGCATTGTTATTCTTGATCAACTGCTCGCGGAACTGGGTCGTCTTGATATACCAGGACTGCCGCGCGATATAGATGAGCGGCGAATCGCAGCGCCAGCAGAATGGGTAGTTGTGTTCGTATGTCTCGGTCTTAAACAGACGGCCGGCATTTTTCAGGTCTTTGGTTATGAGCGGGTCGGCGTCTTTGATGAACATCCCCGCGTACGGCCCGGCGAAATCCTTGAAGAAGCCGTTCGATTCGATTGCCTGAAATACCGGCAGTCCATACGCCGAACCGATCTCGTAGTCGTCGGCGCCAAATCCGGGTGCGATATGCACGATGCCGGTGCCGTCTTCGAGCGTCACAAAATCGCCGTTGATGACGAAGAACGCCTTATCGGCCTGATCTTTGAATGTATCGAAAAGCGGGATGTATTTGCGTTTGAGGAAATCCGTACCTTTGAATCGCTTAAGGACCGGCTTGTCTTCGTGGAACACCTTGCCGATAAGCGCCTCGGCCAGCACCAGTTTTTCCCCCTCGTGCTCGACCATCACGTAGTCGGCATCCGGTTTCATACAGAGAGCAGCATTGGAGGGAAGCGTCCATGGAGTCGTCGTCCAGACCAAATAGCTGAAATCGCCATCGGCGGCTTTGACCTTGATGTAGATCGAAGGGTCTTTAACCAGATCGTAGCCCTGGGCGACTTCGTGGCTCGACAGCCCTGTACCGCACCTGGGGCAAAACGGGATCGTCTTATACCCTTTGAAAATCAGTCCGCGGTCAAACAGATTTTTGAGAATCCACCAGACGCTTTCGACATAGTCCGCGGTCAGCGTGACGTACGCATCCTTGAGATCCAGCCAGTAGCCGATCCGCCAGGTGATTTCGTTCCAGTCCTTGAGGTAAGTGAAGACGGACTCACGGCACTGGGCGATAAACTGGTCGATGCCATAATCGAGGACCTCGGATTTGTTCTTGAGCCCGAGTTTCTTTTCGACTTCGATTTCGACCGGCAGTCCATGGGTATCCCAGCCACCCTTGCGGTCCACACGGAACCCCTGCATGGCTTTGTACCGGCAGACTAAGTCCTTGACCGTGCGCGAGATAACATGGTGAATGCCGGGTCTTCCGTTGGCCGTCGGGGGACCTTCGTAAAAGACAAATTGCGGGCGGTCCAGGGCGGCCTCGTGGGATTTTTCGAACACCTTATTAGAGTCCCAGAATTCGAGGATTTTGAGCTCGATTGAGGGGTGTGAAAACTGGTCTTTAAGCGGGTCAAATCGCATCGCATCAATTCCTTAACAGCCCGTTAATGTAGCCGCAAAGCCCGAATTTGCAAAAGGTTTTTTGGGGCGGAGAGGCACGATGATTCTCGGCTCAGGACGCCAGTCTACAAAGATGGCCTCTGGCGGGGGGCCATGCCGAAACATGTTGAAACTTGACTAGCGGTGTCTATAAGCGCGATTGTTGGCGGGGAGCCAAGCATCTCCCCAACACTTGAATGCGCAACAGAATTTCTACAGTCGGCTTGTGGCGAACTTCGGTCGTAGTATCCTTCCTGGCAGTGGGGAGCTTTGTCTGGTTTTATCCTGTCCCCCTTGGCGCTGACATGCCATTGCACGTGGCGGTGGCGAAGGCATTTCTCGATCTCATCGGCCGACCGACAATCTCGCCGTATCCGTATATTTTGAATCTCAAATTCTCTTCCTATGCGGCGCCGGAACTCATACTTGCCCTTCTGGTTCGCCTGTTCGGGTTGGCGTCGGGCGCTAAAGTGGCGTTGACACTTTATGCTGTGTTTTTTCCGATGGCCATATGGTATCTGGTCGGTGCAATCAATCCTTCGGCCCGATGGACCCGCCTGATCGGTTTTCCGTTGACTCTCAATTTCCTGTTTCATGCCGGGTACTGGCCCACCCTCGTTGGAGTTACATTCGCAGTCTTCACAATCGCGCTTTCGATACGACTGACCGACAGTCCACGATTCCTGATTGCAGGTGCCCCGATGCGCATGCTGACCTTCCTGATGCACCCGGCGCCGGCCGTGGCTCTTGGCTTGTTCGATGTCGTGACGGTCTTGATGACTGTCGGTCGGGGTACGCGATGGTGGCGAGTGTGGAAATGGGACTGGAAACGCATGGTTCTCCTGTGGGCCCCGACGATTATCTGCGCGTTAATCATGTATCTCGGTGTGCGAGGGGGCGCCAGTCGGTCGTTTTCGGTTGAATGGGACTCGATCAAAGTGCAGGCGTTTCAGTTGATTCGACCGCTGTATATCACCGACAATCTGTGGGAAGAAGCTGTGCCGATCCTGATGGCAGTGGTTCTGTTAGTTGTTGCAGGGAGAAAAGTAGTCCGGGAGCGGAAGTATTTTGGCGTTCTGCTAGCGGCCTTGGCGATAATGGTCGCCGGCGCGGTGATCCCTTCCCGGCAGTTTTTTGGTGGTTCCTCCGAGATCGGTTTCCGGATTACGTTTGTCGGCATTGTGCTCGCGGCTTCACTCATTGCGATAATCGAGCAGAGCGCGTCCAGGTGGATTTCGTTGCTTGTGGCCGTTGCCCTGGTTGTCAATCTGAGTGTGAGCCACCTGACGTGGTCGCGGTATCGGCATCCGTTCCAGACGGGACTCCAAGTATTGAAAGACAACTTCTCGGGTATGAGATTGGGTTGCCAGGTGGCGACGACCGAAACGGGGCCGACAGTCCGAATCGGCGGGAGCCTTGGCGTATGGGCGTGGTGTATGGGATATGTAGCCGATGCCTACAATGGGGTCGCGCGCACCAATGATTTCGGGCCGGTCCGATATATTGGACTGGACTCCACGGCCATCAATGACGGACAGGGGAATCTGGTTTACCACCCCTATCAACCCGGGGCGCTTTTGCCA
>DATKJY010000059.1:0-4638 GCA_035543175.1 Candidatus Acidiferrum sp. | reverse complement strand
ACCGGTCGCCGCTGATCGCCGCGTGGGATCAGATCAAAGCGCCCCTTCCTATGCTTAGAGAGCAGAACGGCTATGCCGCGTACCTTCCGATTTCCGGCACCCACGACGAGTACCTTGGCACACTGTCTTCGAATTTTGCGCGCAATGTCCGTCGCTTGAACAACAAGATCAATACAATTGGCGAGCCTGAATTCCTGTTCTTCACGAGTGATGAGATACGTGACGAGCATCTGGAATGGTTTATGAAGCTGGAAGTTTCCGGGTGGAAAGGGGAGAGGGGGACGGCGATCAGTCAATCACCGCAATTGATAGCCTTTTACCGGTCGCTGATCAGCCGGATGCGTGCGCGAGGCTGGGCGGAATGGCATTTCCTCACGGTAGATGGGGAGCCGTTTGCAGGTCACCTCGCAGCGCGAATAGGTCGCGAACTGGTTCTTCTGAAAATCGCGTACGACGACGCACACTCATCTTACGGGCCCGGCACAATCCTCATGTCCGGCCTTTTCGAGCGCACCTTTGCCGCCGGAGATATTGACGAAATAAACTGCCTTACCGATATGGCCTGGAATCACAACTGGCAGATGAAGATCCGTCCCTATTACGACCTCCACATATTTCGCAGGAACCCACTATCTATGTTGGGCGGGTACTGGCCAAGTAAGTTTCGGGAGCGCGCCGGGTCGGTGGGAATCGTTCGCCAGGCGGCGCGTCGAATTCGCGGGCTCGTTTTGAGCAAAGCAAAATGAACCGAGGTGACCGGCTCATTGTTGTACTGGTCAAGACGGCGCCACATTTACACCGAGATTGCGATATTGAATAGCCCGGCAGGAGATTTTGTTGGCATTTTATGAGAGGTAAGGATAAGATCCGTGACGAGGTCCGAGCCGAGTGGCGGATTTCCGGCAAACACGATCCGGAAAATGTACGAGAGCTCGAGCGTGAAGTCGACCGTCGTTTCCACTGGGAGCGCATTGTGGCGGAAGCCGAAGCTTACGAGAGAGAATACGGACCGGTTCGAATCGAGTTCGTGGCGGCGCCCGACGATGAGATCTGCAAGCGCTGCTGGCAATTGAATGGCCGATCGCTGTCGCTGGCGGAGTTGAAGGCCAACCCAAACCTTCCCGGGTGTCGATGCGCCATCGTCTTACCGTCGGAAGAGTAGGGTGAGGTATGCCCCAGGAAAATAATAAGAGCAAAGTCATAAACGATTGCCAATTGCAGGTGTTGACTGCCGGCACGTCTGAAGTGACCTCGGGCAATCGTATGCGCTCTCTGGCGCTTCGTTTAATCAGCGCGACCGAGCGTCGCCTGGACAGATTCCGGGAACGCCTTGGCCAACCGAAAGGGCCGACCGGCGTTCCGAGCCGATCCGGTGTAGTGGCCAGTGAGTCCGGAGGGGCGTTTAATTCCGGAGATGTGGTCGAAGTTCTCAGTCTGGAAGAAATCAAGAAAACGCTCGATGATTCCGGGAATTGCGACGGGCTTCACTTTATGGCCGGTATGGAGATCTATTGTGGCCGGCGGTTCGTGATTCGAAAGCGGGTACGCACGATGTTTGACGAGCGCTCCTGGCGAATGGTGCGAATTCGCAATGCTTATATTCTGGACGGCGTCATCTGCGAGGCGCGGGGTATGTACGAGCGGGAAGGGTGCGATCGATGCTGTTTCTTTTTCTGGAAGGATCGCTGGCTGAGGCGGGTCACCGAGGTATAGCGACGTCTCACTGATACGCTGAAACGCTCTCGAATTTCTCATGTCAGTTCTGAACGTTTCCATAGTCATTCCGACTTTCAACCGGGCGCATCTCATCGAGCGGGCGGTCAAGTCCGTCATTTCGCAGATGCTCCCCGACGATGAACTCATAGTGGTCGATGATGCTTCAACCGACAATACCGAGCAGATTATTGAGCCGTACCGGGGACAGCTGACCTACTACAAAATACCCAATCTTGGGGCAGGGGGCGCTCGCAATCATGGCATTCGAAAATCCACCCGGCCGCTGGTAGCCTTTCTCGATTCGGATGATGAATGGATGCCGGGGAAATTGTATCTGCAGCGCACGCTCATGGCAGCGCTCTCGGATATCTTGTTTTGCTTCAGCAACTTCGCAGTGACTGACAACTCCGGAAACGAATTTCACCGGTTTCTCTTCAACTGGAATCGGGACGAGCGAAGCTGGGACGAAATACTCAACCCTGGACGACCATTTTCCTCGATAGGCGCCTTGCCCGACGGATACAGTGACTTCAATTTTTACACAGGTGATATGGGGCTCAATGAGTTTCAGCGGGCGTACATACTGACCAGCAGTCTGATGGTACGGCGGGAGGCAGCCGGAGACGCTTTCCGGTTTGCGGAGGATGTATCGACTTTTGAAGATTTCGAGTGTTTTGGCCGGTTGTCATTAAAGGGGACCGCCTGCTACCTCGATTGTGAAACCGCTTGGCAGCACGGTCATAGCGGTGACCGCCTCACTGACATTGCCGACCTTCGGCGAAGCTCCGCAAATCTCAAGATTCTCGAACGGGTCTGGGGACAGGACGCAGCTTTCCGGGCCAGATATGCTGAACTCTATCAAGAGGTAATTGACCGGGCTCGGTGCGACTTGATAGGGGATTTGCTACGTTGTGGTCAGTCGGCCCGAGCCCGCGAGGAGCTTGGCCGGCTTCACGATCGCCCCCTGGCGTACACGCTGGCCTCGGCGCTGCCCGGACCGGTGGCGAGCGCGGCGATGAAACTCAGGCACCGTCTCAAAGCCCGGCGTTGGCCGCCCCAGCCGGTCGTTTAGTCCATCCGCGTCGGTTCAGTCCAAGTCTCATACTTTCGCTTCCAATCCGCTCAGTCTCAGCGTCGACCGCGTAATTTGTGCGGAAACAATCGGCGTCGGCACGTGTTAAATGAAAGTAGCTCCACGTTGTTTATTTTTGCGGATCCGACGTATCGTATATAGGTGTAATTGTCTGAGACAACCATGAGTCCAATACAACCCCCATCCAATCAGGCCGGCACGTCTGTCCCAGTGCGTGGCGAATCGGGGGAGGCATTGTCGCCTGAGTTGAGGCCACAGCAACCGAGGGTAGTCGTGGTTGAACGGCCGTCGGGGCTGGGCGCCTATTTGGCGGAGTGGGATGAACTGACCCGAAATGCCGTCGAGCCGAATATCTTCTACGAATCGTGGATGCTCATCCCGGCGTGGGAGGAATTAGCTGCGCCTACCGTAAGAGTGGCACTGGTGTTTGGGCAGGCAGAAGATGATAGCCGGATACAACTTATCGGGTTGTTTCCTCTTGTCAGCTCAAAGGGATATCGTCGTTTTCCCGTGTCGGTCATTTCCCTCTGGCGACATCTGCACTGTCCGCTCTGTACGCCGTTAGTGCGAAAAGGCTCGGAACAGCAGGCTCTGGGCGGGTTCTTTCAGTGGCTTGATTCGGCCGATGGAGGTGATGACCTGGTAGAATTTGAGCATATCGCCGGCGACGGGCCGTTTTATGAGCATCTCGAACGTTTTCTGATAGCAACGGGGCGTCGTTATATCGAAGGAGATCGGTTTGAGCGAGCTGTACTTCGTCCCAATTCTGACGGCAAAGCCTACATCGAGCATGCGCTGGCCGGGAAACGCCGGAAGGAACTGCGGCGTCAATTCAACCGATTGAGCGAGCTGGGCCGGCTGGAGATCGTCGAGCTTCGGTCAGAGGACAGCATCAACTCATGGCTTGAGCAGTACTTCAATCTGGAAATGGTGAGCTGGAAAGGGAAAGCTGGGACGGCCTTGTCGGTCAGGCAGGGAGAGCGGAGTTATTTTGAGCGAATCAGCCGGTCGGCCTTCGAGCGTGGGCAGCTCATGATGCTGAAGATGCAGCTTGATAGCGTGCCGATCGCCATGAAATACAATTTTATGGCTGGCGATGGCGCCTATTCAGCGAAGATTGCGTTTGATGAGAAGTATCATCAATATTCACCCGGCGTACAGTTGGAGCTCCAAAACATTATAGCCGTGCACGACCGTCAAACGATACGCTGGATGGATTCGTGCGCGATGCCCAACCACTTCATGATCGAACGTCTCTGGACCGAGCGGCGGCTCCTGCGGTCCCTTGCCGTCAGCCGTAAGCACCTGAAGGGGGACATCGTGTTGCGATTGCTGCCATTCCTCGAACGAGTCTATCGCAAGTTTAAGCGAAAGGAATAGATATGGCCGAACAACTAATCTTCGACCGCGCGATTTTCGATTCATTTTACCCGTTCAAGCCGTTTGTGATGCGTCACCGGCTGGTCGATCATCCGCTTTTTGCTCTTCCCCGGTTGGTACAGTTATCCAAGACCCTGCCGGCCGCCAACGTCGAATACAACGCCGGCGAGGTCCAGGTCAATCAGGATCCGACCAGCACGCCGCGTACCGGCTTGTCGATGGCAGAGACGATTCAGCGCATCGAGCAGGCTCACTCCTGGATGGTGCTCAAGTACGTGGAAACCGACCCCGAATATCGCGATCTGTTGTATTCCTGTCTCGACGAGGCCCGCATGCTTGCCGAGGTCCATACGCCGGGGGCATTTCAATACGAAGGTTTCATTTTCATCACGTCGCCGAAAGCGGTCACGCCCTATCACATGGATCCTGAGCACAACTTCCTGTTGCAG
>DATKJY010000058.1:0-2813 GCA_035543175.1 Candidatus Acidiferrum sp. | reverse complement strand
TTTGTAAGGGTATAACATAACATTCAAGCTCTATATTGGGTCCGAACAGTGCCAAGGTCATGAATCTATCCCTCTAATCTATGGCAATGACGCGCACCCAAATCCTTTGATCTAGGAATGGATACAAAACGATGTTCGTTTCATTCTTCCCCCGACCAAAGTTGTTCTTTCCGTCGTCAATCCTTTGGACCGCGTTTGCGATGGCGGTTTGGTATGGGTTTGCCGGCAATCTTTTTCAAGCCCCGGAAAAGCCGGTTGGGCTGGCAATTTTCTGGTCGGCGCCGGCTCTGTGGTTCGATTTCTATTTTGGGCTGGCCGTTGCAGTCTTCGCGGCTGCATGGATGCTATTTGCCCCGCATCCCTCGGCGATGTGGTCCATTCTTGGCTCCGCGCTGATCCTGTTCACCTCCTACTTTCAGGTTCAGGTCTCAGTCGCGATCAACAGCTGGTATGGACCGTTTTACGATCTGGTCCAGGCCGCGCTTTCGAAGTCGGCGCCGGTCACTGTCGAGCAGTTCTACAGCGAATTGTCGACCTTTGCCGGCATCGCGCTCGTGGCCGTCGTGGTCGGCGTGGTGACGCGATTCTTCGTCAGCCACTACATCTTCCGCTGGCGGACGGCGATGAACGATTTCTATGTCGCAAACTGGCCACGGCTGCGCACCATCGAAGGTGCTTCCCAGCGGGTCCAGGAAGACACTATGCGCTTTGCCAGCACCATGGAGGGTCTAGGCGTCAATCTCATTAGCGCCGTGCTGACACTCTTGGCGTTCCTGCCGGTTCTGGTGAGGCTGTCCAGTAACGTCACGGAGCTGCCTCTGTTCGGCTCGATTCCCTATCCGTTGGTGTTCGCCGCAGTCATCTGGTCAGTACTGGGCACCGGCGTTCTCGCGCTTATCGGTATCCGCCTGCCCAGAATCGAATTTCTCAACCAGCGGGTCGAAGCTGCCTATCGCAAGGAGCTCGTGCTCGGCGAGGATGATCCGGCGCGCGCCAATCCGCCGACATTAAGCGTGCTGTTTAGCGACATTCGCAGGAATTACTTCCGGCTCTATCTGAACTTCATGTACTTCAATATCGGTCGGATCGTCTATCTGCAGACTGACGTTATCTTTCCCTACGTCCTGCTTGCGCCCACGATCATCGTGGGCAAGATCACCCTCGGCGCGATGAACCAGATCCTGAACGCATTCACACAAGTGCGAACCTCGTTTCAGTATCTCGTGAACTCGTGGAGCACGATCGTCGAACTAATCTCGATCTATCAGCGGCTGCGCGGCTTTGAGGCCAAGATCCATGGTGAGGCGTTACCGTCGATCGAGACACAAAAGGAGCCATTCTCATGATCCGCGTAGGCTCGCGGTTCGTTGGACCCGGTTGTTGCGCAGGGCTTCAGGCGCTGCAATCCAATTTCAACATTGTCCCGCCGAGCGACTAAGCTGGCATTGGGGTCGTGGCGACCTCTTAGCTACCCGCGCCGTCGTCGAGCAGTCGTCTGAGCTTGGCGCGACTTTTGTCCGCTGGTTCCTGGTAATTCATCAGGCCCACGAATTGTCCCTTCCGGTTCATCATGTAGATCGCCGCCGTATGATCCATCGTGTATCCGCCGTCCTTAAGGGCCACCTTATGTGCGTACACACGGTACTCCGCAATGACGGCCGCGATTCCGTCTTCATTGCCGGTCAGTCCGGTTATTCGCGAGTCGAAGGATGACAGGTAGAGCGCTAATTGCTCGGGCGTATCACGCTCCGGATCAACAGTAATGAAAAGCACATTCACCCGATCTGCTTGCGTTCCGAGCTCCTTGAGCCTCTCAGTTAGCTCAAGGAGCGTCGTCGGACAGACATCCGGGCAGAAGGTAAATCCGAAGAATATGAGCGTCGGTTTGCCGAGATAATCTCGTTCGATGACCTGCTTTCCCCGGTGATCGACGAGAGAGAATGGGCCGCCGATGCTCTTGCTCGTCGCTGGGGGAGTATTCTTGCCAAAATAGCTCCACGTGCCAGCGATCGCGCCGGCAAAAAACAAGGCCGCCAAAGCTACCGTCATTCCTGCGGTAATTCGAAATCCTGAGCGCATCCTTTGTGCAGCGGGCGACATTGCAGCTCCTTCATTTCCTTCTTAATCACCGTTTTGTGTCGCTGATATCATCCCTACATTTTCATGTCGGAGTGACTCGGCGTCTTCTTCATTTCCATTTTCCCTCCCATCCCGGATCCACCGGCCGGTCCTTGAGCACCGATTCCCTCGATGTCGAAGGAAACCGCCACCTTGCCCGCCTTTTCGAACTCGAGCGTGACTGGCAGCTTATCGCCCTTTTTCAGCGGGCTCTTAAGATCCATAAGCATCACGTGGTAACCGCCGGGCGCGAGCGTGACGGTCTTGCCGGGGGCGATCTCGAGCCCCTTCTCCAGCGGGCGCATTTTCATTACGCCGTCGCTCATAGCCATCTCGTGTATTTGGACCTTTCCAGCGACATCAGCAGAGCCGCCGATCAGCCGGTCGGGCGCACTGCCCTTGTTCTCAATGGTGAGATAGGCGCCGCCAGTCTTCGCGCCCTTCGGCGTCGCTCGGCTCCAGGTTTGGGTGATGACAAGGTCCCCCGCCTTGATCTCATCGGCGAGTGCAAGGGAGGAGCCGGCACATACGAGGGCCAGGACAAAAGAAATTTGCTTCAGCCTTTCCATGATTTCACCTCTCTGTGTGTATGAACTCGTGGGTCAGCGGCAGACTTTCACATAGACGCAAATCTTCTTGAAGTTCTCCCAGTGGCACTGTTGTTCCATTCGGCAGGTCTTGCCCTTCTCCTCTTG
>DATKJY010000057.1:0-2865 GCA_035543175.1 Candidatus Acidiferrum sp. | reverse complement strand
TGAGTTGAAACTCGGGAGAACGCATGAGGTGATGTTCCATTCGTTCGATGGGACTGAGGTTCAGGGATTTCTTCTGACCCCGCCTGAATTCAGTCCAAATCGCAAGTATCCCTCGGTGCTTGAGATTCACGGCGGGCCGCGTACACAGTACGGATTCACGTTCTTCCATGAAATGCAGTATCTCGCGGCGAATGGATACGTGGTCTTCTACACCAATCCGCGCGGCGGTTCGGGACGCGGTGAGACCTGGGCGGATGCGATTTCCGGAGGCTGGGGTGATCTCGATTACAAGGATTGCATGGCCGCGGCCGATTGGTTGGAGAAGCAACGCTATATCGACAAGAAACGGATGGGCGTGACGGGTGGTTCGTATGGCGGCTACATGACCAATTGGATAGTCGGGCACACTAACCGTTTCCGTGCGGCCGTCACGCAAAGATCTGTCGTAGAATTGCTGTCGTTCTTCGGCACCTCAGATCTGGGTTGGACTCTGGAGCGCGAGTTCAATGGACGGCCGTGGACCAACAAAGAGAATTTCGAGAAATGCTCGCCATTGAATTACTGTGAGAGAGTGAAGACGCCGCTCCTGATCATGCACAACGAGCGGGATTTGCGCTGCAATATCGAGCAGGCGGAGCAGTTGTTCACGAAATTGAAAGTTCTGGGGAAAACGGTGGAAATGGTGCGATTCCCCGAAGAATTCCACGGGCTGTCACGTCACGGAAGGCCGGATCGACGGATTGCACGGCTCGAATTCATGTTGAAGTGGTTTAAGCGGTATATGAAGCGATAGACGACACGCTATTGGCAGGAGGAGGACGAGATGCACTTGAAGAGACTGTTAGTGGCATCGGTACTGATTGCGCTGTCAGTTACATCAGGCATAAATGGTCAGACCGGAATTTCTGACGAAGCATACAATGCGGCGGTAGATTCGTTTACCGTCTGGCTCGAGAGCGGTCTACAGAAGTCGTTTGCACGTGATAGTGTTGCGTTGCAGACTCACTATTTGGGTGAAGTCTCGACCATTCTAAGGAAGAGCCGCGTTTTAGTATATGAAAACATGACCCTCGGAAAAGCGTGGAAATGCGTGGTGATTTCGGACGGCGCCGGCGTATACCATCTGCACTCGGTGGATTCGCACACTTCCCCGAGTGTCCTGGTCGTAAATTCGATGCTGGCGATTGAAGGACCCAGGGGCTACACGGATAACGAGGTTCTGGAGCTGGTATATTTAGTGTTCGAGTTCTCAGATCCGTTTGCTTCGCGGCAGCACATCATTTCATCCTGGGCCGGCATGGAGGCAGACGCAAGCACGCCCGTGCCTCGCGGGGTTGTAACGACGGCGGATTCGCTTAAATCGAGATATCTGAGTGCGCTTCGTGGAGTGCTGGGAGCAATTTCCGATTCGGCGCTAGATCAGATCGAATTGCCGGTCGTAGAACGCCAGGGAAAACAAGTTCGCGTGACACTCTATTATCAGCAGGCCGGGCAGGGACCGGTGCGTAGGTTTCGCGCGACCTTTTCAAACGGAGCATTCTGGTCATGTGAAAGCAGCTCAATCACACCTGCCCCATAAAAGTGTGCATGATGCGGCCGGTCAGGCCACTCGCTTTTTGTTCAGCCAGTTCTCTTTGAGATACTGCTCGGCTTCGCCAAGCGTACGGAAAGTCTGGGAAATCTCTTTCGTTCCCCCCGCCGTGAACATCTGGTGCAATTGCCGAAAGGTGCTGGGGTTGTTCAGCACGTAGAGCGACATAGCGACATTATTCTCCCGGCTCCATTCCATGTGCTGGCCGATGATATCGATGACTTCGGGGTACGAAGTTTTCCAGTTGGTCAGGTCAATCAGCTTTGCCCACGGCTTGCCTATGATCGGCTGAACCTCGGCCTTGAAATCCGCGTGGTACGCAGCCGCCGTCTCCCTCTTCCAAATGCCGAAGACCTTGGCGTAAATTACACGGTTCTTTTTGTCGAGATCGAAAGAATATTCGAGACTCCAGGTAGACATAGCAGCATCACCTAACATATATAAACGGTGTTCACCGGCGAATGTTCAGCCGGACCACGGCGCGTGCGGCCCGGCGCGAATAATCAGGACTTCTTCTTCGTGAGCCAGTTCTCCTTGAGAAACTGCTCGGCTTCAGTCAGCGTTCGAAACACCTGCGATATTTCCTTGGTCCGACCGGCGCTGAAGGCAAGGTGGAGCTGGCGAAACGTACTCGGATTGTTCAACACATACAACGACATGGCGACATTATTGTTTCGGCTCCAGTCCATGTGACTGCCGATGATTTCGACCACATCGGGATAGGAGGTTTTCCAGGAGCTGAGATCTATCAGCTTGGCCCAGGGCTTGCCGATTATCGGCTTCACTTCGGTCTGGAAATCCTCGACGTAGCTTCGAGCAACATCGGATTTCCAGATCCCGAAGGCCTTGACATAGATCACCCGGTTCCTTTTATCGACGTCAAACGAGTATTCCAGACTCCACGTGGTCATGCGACGGTATCCTGTCTTGTCCGTATATTCGATGCTGCCCGCCATTCGAGGACAGAAGCCGCTGTGAGTTTCCGGGCTCAGGTGTGGGTGCAGCCCTTGAAGGGCCGTTCAACATGTTCAGGATGCATCGGCTTGTGCTGCAATAATAACGCACATACCGGGCAAGTCCAACAATATTTTGCATCAATCTTTCACCAGTCAGCCCGTAGTTCGAGCACGAAGCGGCGTCCCGGGGTCGGGTAATCGCCGTCGGTCAGAGTAAAGCCGAACTGCTCGGGGCGGCGCTGGTCGGTCAGATCGAATCCCGATGCAACCAGGTGAAGATTGCGCATAATCCGCGCCGACAAAGAGAGATTCATTTCG
>DATKJY010000056.1:0-3224 GCA_035543175.1 Candidatus Acidiferrum sp. | reverse complement strand
ACAATATCGGTCCCGATACCGACGTGAATTGTCGCCGGAAGCCCCAGCCGTTGGGCGGTGGCAAAGAGCGACAATTCGCGAAACCGGGCTTTCTTCGTATTGATAAGCAATCCCGCGGCCTCGCCCAGCCCTATATCCTGTTGCTCGGCTAACCTCGCCACTTCGCCGAATAGCTCACCTGTCTCTCGCGCCATCCCGAACGAGCCGTCCGTCAACCCCGCCTGTACGTCTTCAGAGGTCCCCCCGAAAAACGCCAACTCGAGATCATGCACCAGCCCGGCGCCACCGAACGAAATTCCCGTGACCAGCTTGCGCTCCATCAGGTCGATTAATATCGGCGACAATCCGACTTTGATGGTATGAGCTCCCAGGAGCACATGAAATGGCCGCCCCTTGCGTCGGGCGGCCACGGTCAGATCGATGAACTCCCGGAGTTCCGTCGCTTTGAGAAACTGCGGCAGTGTTTTGAAAAACTGACGCGCCGATGCTTTGGGGTCGAGCGGTTTACCGAATGCCTTCGTGTGAACTTTGCTGTGACGCTGCAGAACCGGATACCGTTTGACCTTTGACAGGTCAATCGGCGAGTATTTTCGACGCGACACAGCCATGCAATTACAGGTCCTGAATCTCACCCAGTTTGAAATCAGTAAGTTCCGCTGAAACTGAGCCGATCATGATTTTCGATTTCATCAACACGGGTAGCCGCATCCGATCATCAGTAAGCCACACCGTCAGTGTCCCGTTGCTCTTGAACACTCCGACATCCGACGTCAGCGGCTCCACGACGAAACAATCAAACGATCCCGCTGAGACGTTGATATGTTCCTTTTTGAGCACGCGGACCTCGACTTTGTATTTTTTGCCGTCCACGAAATTATCGACGAATATTGACTTGCCCACTTCCAACGACTGTGTCCGTACATAAAACAGCACCGACAGCGCATCCTGCGCAAACGGCTCTACCGGTATCGTGTCACTCTCGTAATACACGAGGTGCTTTTTCTGGTCGAATGCGTACTTTCGATCGGCGCGATATTTCCCCTCGCGAAGGTTCTTCTCGAATTGCCAGCTATACAGCCCGGCAGCATCAAGGATTGACTCGACGCGATCCTCGACCCGGTAGAAACTCGAGAAGAAGCTGTTGGAATTGGCATGGGTAACGATCTGGTAGCAGGGACGCCCCCGGAACTCGATCATTTTCGCCACTTCCATCGTCGCCGTCCCGGCGTTGATGAAGCCGTAATTGATATCGTAGGACAGCTTCTCCCCGACGCCGAACGCGACATTGTCGACAATCCGCCCGAGCGAGTCGGCCGGTAATGAATCTTTTGCAACCGCCCCCGAGTCGGCACTACCTACTGCTGCCGAAAAAATGTAAACTGCCGGGATGACGGTAGCGGGAATAATGAGCAGAATGATCGCCCGTACCACCCACGATCTATTGCGCAGAAACTTTCGCATCTATCCTTTTTACAATCTCCGGAA
This sequence comes from Candidatus Acidiferrum sp., assembly GCA_035543175.1. Classification (GTDB taxonomy): domain Bacteria; phylum Zixibacteria; class MSB-5A5; order GN15; family FEB-12; genus DATKJY01. The sequence continues at coordinate 1,739 of DATKJY010000056.1, read as the reverse complement.
GATATTTGCCTAAATACTCTCCGATCTCCAGAAACGTCCGATTATAGACGTCCAGCGTCTGGCCGATCGGATCCTCCACCGATTCCCCTCTCACCCGGGACTCCGGGAAATTCTTGAACAGATATGTCCTGTCGGAAGCCTCCGGTGCCAACCGAAGGATCTCCTTTACGTGTTCCGGACTCATGCCGAATATCAGATCGGACTCCTCGATCATGGCGCGATTGAGCGGCCGCGAGCGGTGTCCGGTCAGATCGCAATGCCAGATTTTCGCGGCTTCCAGCACATACAGCGTCGCAGGAAACCCCGATGGCGCCGCCGTGCCGGCCGACGTCACTCGTGTCCGCCCCGGCCGCTCTTTCTCCAAGAGCACGCGGAGCGCGCCCTCGGCCATCGGCGAACGACACGTGTTGCCCGTGCAGACAAAAAGTATGGTATACTGGTCACTCATCACATCCCGCTGTCTCTGGCGATCTTTGCGATAGCCTCAGCCTCGATCGCGCCGGGTCTCAGAATTACCGGCTGACCGGCCGAGCAATCCACCACCGTCGAAACTACGCCTTTTAAAACCCCTGCGTCAAGATAGAGATCAACCTCGCTCCCCAGTTCCTTGACAATCTGATCGACCGTCTCCAACTCCTTGCCACCCGATCGATTGGCGGAGGTTGCCGTCAGAGGGCACGACACTTTCTCGACAATGCGAAACACTGTCGGACATGAAGATAGCCGGAATCCGATCTTGCCGCCGACCACCCGTGGCGGTTCCCAGTTCACTCTCGATTTCACGACCAACGTGAGCGGGCCCGGCATGAAGGCCGAAGCGAGCGCGCGAGCCGTCTTGTTCATCTCACCAAGTCTGCCCATCGCAACCACGTCTCTCACAAACAGCGCCGTAGGCATGTCGGTTCGACGTCCTTTCACCCCAAACAAGCGATTCAGCGCCACCTCGTTCTCGGCATTGGTTACCAGACCATATCGCGTCTCCGTGGGAATTACGATCAGTCCCCCCGATTCCAGTACCTTTGCGGCTTGGTTGATCAGGATGTCCGAAGGGTGATCAGCGTCGATGCGCTCGCGTCGGATCTCGCTCATTTGCCCGGACGCGAGCTATCCGACGGTGGCGTAGCCGGAAGGTTCTCGTACATCGGCGACGGTTGCTGCACCGTCACCGTCACCGGCACCACCCAGGCATTGCCGTAGCCGGCAGTCACGGCCTTGCGCTGATAGGCCTCGGCTTCGGCGCGAGTCTTGAAATCCCCCACCCGTACCTTGAAATACGGCACGTCGTAATCCATGTACACGGGCTGGTCGAAAATCTCCTCGGCGGTTCTCAAGGCGATTCTACCTTCGCCATATGTCTCGCACGTCACCAACTGCACGCGAAATACCTGATTATATAGCGTGTCCGCAGGCGATGATGGCTCCCGGTGGTGCTGCGCAAACGCCTGCGTCGATGGCGTCACCTTATCATCTAGCGATGGCACTATCACTGTATCACCCGGTAAATCGAGCGGGTCGAAATGGCGCTGGTCCTCGGGCGCTGTTGCAGGCTTTGAACTGACCTCTTCCTTGCCATGCTGCACCAACCCACCGCAGCTTTGCAGAAGCAGCGCGAGCAACGCAATCAACGCGAGCTTAGAGATATTTCTTGGTCTTATCATCTTTCGCCAGCCGCGCCAGCAATTCCTTTACTTCGCCGACCTTCGTTTTATGAGCTACCAACGTTATGCCGCTGGAGTGCA
>DATKJY010000055.1:0-5780 GCA_035543175.1 Candidatus Acidiferrum sp. | reverse complement strand
ACGATGCGCCAAAGGTCACCATCAGGAAGAATACCCCGATTTTGGCGGAGCCGCCGAATGCACCTTTGTGTTCTTTGGAGAAGAAAAAGTAAATCAGACCCGTAAACGTTCCGACCGCCACCACAATATTCCCAATAATATCGTTGAGATTGGCGCTATACCCGGCGCCGAACAACGGCCGAATCGTATCCTCCACCTGCACCATGACATTTGAGGCGAAATAGACGATGAGATTGAGCCCGGCTGTGGCGCCAACTATGAACGCCAGCGGCCATCGTGAAATCCAACCGATCTTAGGCGCCAGTCGAAGCAGCATCAAAACGCCCAACACTCCGCCGACCACCAGCATATAATCGGGCTGCTGTTGCGAATCGGTCGGGAAAATGCCCGTCCAGAGCTTTCCGTAGATATTATCCCAGAAATACGTGACAAACCAGTAACCGGCCGACGCGCCTACGAACACCGCCTCGCATATTTTGTACCAGGTGTTGTCACGGTACAAAAACGATATGATACCGAGCGTCAGAAATGCCGACACCCAGACGGCCAGATGGTTCATAAGGGCCGAATGCATATGCCTATTTGGTCCTCTTTTTTCGGTCAAATCGAAAATAGGCAACATTTCCGATCACGATAAACGCAACCACTATCATGTGGGCAAACGACTGCGATAACATATACTTTGTGCCTTTGTCCAGATGGCCAGTCAGCTGCTCGAATTCGGCGGCGCCGTTCATCCCACCCAGAATGCCGATAAGCTGCCCGGACCGAACGTAGGGATACATTTCGGTCGCCTGTACCGCCGTGTTGCCGGCTCCGAGCTTCAGCCCAAACCGTCCTACTCCGACCAGCACCCACTCCCGAGTGCCCGCGTATCCTGCGGACAGGTTAAATGAGTAATCGATATTCGAGAAATTTCTGACGTCCTTCACCAACGGAATGGAGTCATAGGGCGTCCCGCGATAATCGGTCGGGAACATCGATTTGAAATCCGACCCCATCCGCTGAATCACGAATTCATTGCCCGATTGAAAACCAAGGTTTACATAGTCCACGCCGTAGACGAGATTCTTAGCCTTGATCTCCGGTTCATTGAGAATTTTCTCAAGCGCCAGATTGGCCTGCTGCGGTCCCTGCGGCCAGAGCCCCATGATAATGCACTTCAAGCCGTGCTGGAAGCAGTACCTCAGGAACGATTCGGCCATAGGTTGAAGCTCCGGCGCCGAGGGCGGGTCGTAGTCAAACGACACAAGCACTTTCGAATCAGGTTCCAGCTTCAAAATTCCATCGTAGAGTTGCTGTGCCTCGGGCGATATCGTCATCCGCTGTGTCAGTGTCATAAACAGCGGCAGGGCGATGGCCAGTCCGACGTATAGAAAGACAATTCGGCGATCGGTGAACTTGCCCCTGATGGTCTGCATCAGTATCCAGACAAGAGATAAGCCGATCAGCATTGAAACGAGCACTGACATGGTCGGCGAAAACATAGCGGTGCCGAACCAACTGTTGGCCCGCCCAATATAGATCACCACACACGCCGCTACGCCAATCCACATCAGAAGATAGCGAACTTGTCTTTGCGTCATGGCGTCACTCTCCCCCCAAATGCGAACGCTCGATCCCCAGAATTATGCGAAGCGACGCCGACACGATCCCCAGCGCGATTCCAATCATCACCGCCCGTTGCCCGGCGGTGTTGGGGTAATTCATAATCCAGCTTGCTAACGCAGAAAGTCGGTAGTTCTCAGGAAGAAATGATGTCATCAAATCGCCCACCGGCACCCTTCCAAGCATCACGAAAAACGCTGCCAGCAAGAGCAGAGTGGCGTCGAGATTTCGCGCCCGAAACGCCCGATAGGAAGCTGACGCTACAAAGAACGCCAGTATCGCATACATAGTCGAAGAAAGTGGCGAGTAGATGTAATTGTATAGCCAATCGAAGCCGGTTCCCGGATTTCGAAAATCACGACCTTCGGCAAACCCCGCAATCGCTACCAACAGGAAGAACACGACAATGATTATTGCGTAGCCCCATTCACCCTTTCGTGAATAGATCTTCTCGAGCGAAGTCTTGAACAAGTTGAGCGCCCCCAACCAAATGGCGAATGCCGCAACAATTGAAAACCAATCCGATGACCAGTTGGCCATCCGATTGAACGGCGGATGTGGAATGAAATACTGCAGGACCAGAATGACTCCCACAATGCCGGTAATGAGAACGGGAATCTGCCTGCGCATTATTGTCCGATCACCTTGAACAGTTTGGACACATGGGCGATTTGAAATGACTCAAGAATGATACCGATTATGATCGCAAGCAAAATCAGCCCCTTGCCGATATCCTGCCCCTTGAGCGAACCCAACTGCCGCGGCTCGCGTGACAGATATGCCGATGCCACGAATAGCTCTTCGCCTATCAACGTGTAGTCACACGCGGCGATGAAAAACGGCAACTGCGATGGTTCCCCGGTCCCAGCAATCTGAATGGCACCGACAGAGTTTCCCGTTTCAGCCAGTATCAGCGATTCGGCGAAAAACATCCCCATCAGGAATATCGTTGCCGGTTTCTCGCGAACCACCATACCGTCTATCGCGGCAGCGTACCCGAACTGGTCATCGGTCAGGTACCGGACTTGGTTTTCCTGAAAGGAATCGGGCCGACCGGCTTTGGCATACGCCTCCTTCACAACCTCGCGACACGTCACCATGACTAGCGAACGCGAGACAGGAACGTCGAGACCAGCTTCATATTGAGCCGCCATCTCGGCGACACGTCCCAGGATGGTAATTCCGGCCAGCGTCTGGACCTGATCCATATCCTGTGAACCGGGAATGTAGAAAATCTTACGACCCATCTCAGTCGCACGACCAACCGCCTCATCGACCGCCTCCAGACCGGCGATCTTGCGTATGAACAGGCTCTTCCCCGATTTAGCCCGTTTGATGTAATACATGATGAGCGCGCTGAGAATGATTACGCCAACAAATACATTAATGCGCTGAAAATCAAACCACTGCGCCGACGACCGCACGGGGGCGGATGTAACCGAGGCAGTCTCAGCTTTCCAAACGAGCCTACCGTTGACTGTCGAGTCGTTCGCCGCACTCACAGAATAGACATACGTGGAATCATCGTCAGTCTGCGCATCTGAAAAACTCGCCGCTCCTGCAGGTGTCTCGCCTACCTGCGAGAATGCGCCGGATGCACCATTAGAAATCGTGGCCCGGCGAATCAGATACCGTTTCACCTTCCCTCCGGTACTGTCGTCGGGGGAGCGGTCCCAGGTGATGTCAACGGAGCGCCCTGCGTCATTCGGCGTGTCTTGAACGCGAACATTGCTCACGGCGCGGGGATACCGTGTCAGGGTGTCCGCAGGAGTTCGAATCTCCGAAACCGCATGGTTCGGCTGCGAAGGAACTTCGACCGCAAAAGCCGGGGATGCCCGGAGAAGAATTAGTACAGCTAATGAAGGCCAAGGCAGGAAGGCTTGTAAGGCGGCGGCTCGGAGGCGGTGATTCAACTCGTAATCCCTAGACGTTGTCACAGTTCTTCGGTTGCCGGTCCCTTAGCGAGCGTATTTTGCGGACGTCTTCGCTCGCAAGATGCACAAATTCATATTTGCGGCATCGTCGCCCGCGGAGGTCATTAGGATTGCCTTACCAGTTCCTTACCATAGGCGTTCAAAGTAGGCTCCAGGTCCTTACCAGTCAAGCAAAATGGGTCCCTATTATCGAGATAAACCTGAGTCGTTTACGCCAGGCGACTCGTCCTAATAAAGGCATCCCCACGGCTTTTGACCTCCTGCAACAGGCATTCTACACGGAAGCCCCGGCATCGCCGCACCTTCCCAATTCCCCTTTACAAAAACCTGACCGCGTGTTATAGTATTTGCCTTGACGCCGCGGTCCGAGTGCCCGAAAAAAACCGGCGCTATCGATTTGCAGCGCAACAAAATAACCACTGAACGATTAAGGCGACGGATCACGCATGGCGAAATTCGCAAACCCCGATGATATCAAAGTCATTGTCGCCACCGACTGCGGTTCCACCACCACTAAAGCTATACTGATAGAATTCGTCGAGGGCGGCTACCGCCTTATCACGCGCGGCGAAGCTCCGACCACGGTCGAAGCTCCGTTTGAAGACGTCACCATGGGCGTGCTCAACGCTGTCGGCGAACTCGAGGAGCTTTCCGGACGCAAGCTGCTTGATGAAAACGGCAAATTCATCTCCCCGGCCAATGGCAAGATTGGGACGGACGTCTATGTGTCGACTTCATCCGCCGGTGGCGGCCTCCAGATGATGGTCGCCGGCGTAGTCCGCTCAATGACCGCCGAATCCGCGGAGCGTGCCGCGCTGGGCGCCGGGGCAATCGTGATGGACGTAATCGCATCCAATGACAAACGTCTTCCCCACCAGCAGATCGAGCGTATCCGTCACCTCCGCCCTGATATGATTTTGCTGTCCGGCGGAATTGACGGCGGCACCACAACCCACGTCGTGGAAATCGCAGAGCTTGTATCCGCAGCCGACCCCAAACCGCGCCTTGGCACAGGCTACAAGCTACCCGTCATTTACGCTGGGAATAAGGATGCAGCCGAGGCCGTCAAGGAAGCGCTGTCCGGCAAGGTCGATCTCAAGGCCGTTCCGAACCTTCGCCCGGTACTCGAGCGGGAGAATCTCGGACCGGCGCGCGAGGAAATCCACGAGTTGTTCATGGAACATGTCATGGCTCAGGCGCCGGGGTACCGCAAATTGATGTCCTGGACCGACGCCCCGATCATGCCGACCCCGGGAGCGGTTGGATTGATTATCCAGACCATAGCCGACCAGTACAAAATCGAAGCGGTCGGCGTTGATATCGGGGGCGCCACGACTGACGTCTTCTCCGTATTCCGCCCGGATGGGACGACACCGGTGTTTAACCGGACGGTTTCGGCGAATCTCGGCATGTCATATTCAATTTCCAACGTCTTTGCCGAAGCAACCCTGCCGATGGTGATGCGCTGGGTGCCATTTCTGATGGACGAGCGGGACCTTCGCAATCGCGTCAAAAACAAAATGATCCGTCCGACCACCATTCCGCAGTCGCTTGAAGAATTGATATTTGAACAGGCAATTGCTCGCGAAGCGCTCCGTCTGGCTTTCATTCAACACAAAAGCTTTGCCACCGTTCTCAAAGGCGTGCAGCAGCAGCGAACGATAGCCGATGCTTTCGAGCAGTCTTCTTCGGGCGCTACTATCGTCAATATGATGACGCTGAACATGCTGATCGGCTCTGGAGGAGTCCTCTCGCATGCCCCTCGCCGAGCGCAAGCAGCGCTGATGATGATCGATTCATTCCTGCCCGAAGGAATAACGAGGCTTGCGGTGGACTCGATTTTCATGATGCCTCAACTCGGCGTGCTGACCGAAGTTCAACCAAAGGCCTCGACTGAAGTATTTGAAAAAGATTGCCTGATTCATCTCGGCACCTGCGTCGCTCCTGCCGGGACCACGAGGAAACCGGGACCGGTCATGAAATATTCGATTGAACTTCCCGACGGCCCGGTGACAGGTTCGCTCGGACACCTTGAAATGAAATTGTTCAGGCTTGGACTGCAGGAGAACGGGCTCCCACAGACCGCCAAGGCGACATTCGAGCCTGAGCGCGGATACGATGTCGGCGCCGGTAGGGGCGTGAAGCTCGAAACCGCGCTGCACGGAGGAGTTGTAGGGGTCATACTCGACGGTCGCGGTCGGCCGTTCGACTTGTCCTCCCTTTCCGAGCAGGACCGGG
>DATKJY010000054.1:0-3349 GCA_035543175.1 Candidatus Acidiferrum sp. | reverse complement strand
GACGGTACAGTATTCGTTCGGCGTGAAGTACGCCATGACGGAGAACTACTCGGTTGACTTCTCGGGCTATTTCAAGGATGAGTTCGATAAGATCAACAGCTACCCGGTGCAAATCGGCGGCTTGACCCGTCAGCAGTACCGGAACGCCGACTACGGCCGCAGCCGGGGCATTGAAGTGGTACTGGACAAGCGCGGTGGCGGGTACGTCAACGGTGAAATCAGCTACACGTATGCATTCGCATACGGCAAGGCATCGCAGACCAACCAGAACTACCTGAGCGACTTCCTGTTGTCGCGCGATCCGCTGTCGGAAGCGGCGCTCGACAATGACATTCGGCATTCGCTGAAGGTCGCCCTCGATATGTACATTCCCAACACGGTGAAGCCGAAGCTGTTCGGCATTCCGATAGCCAACGCCTGGTCAGTGTCGTTGCAGGCGGTGATCGAGAGCGGCAAGCCGTTTACGCCGACCAGCGCCTATCCGGGCATTGCGACCGATGTGGGTGAATCGATCGAGCGGAACTCGCTGCGGTATCCGGCGACGGCGGTATTCGACATTCGCTTCACGAAGGAGTTCAAATTCGTGGGCCTGGATTACAGTTTCATTTTGTGGGTCAAGAACGTGTTCAACTCGCAGAACGTGGTGTACGTGTATCCGGCGACGGGTCGGGCGGACACGCAGCAGAATGTCGATCAGGTCATCAAAGGCGGTACGCCATATGATTCGAATCCGGCGGACTGGGATTATGGCCGGCAGGTCATATTCGGGATCGAAGTGAGTCTGTGAAGAAGCGGGATCGAAAGTAGTGTATGTATATAAATAAGGATGCGAGAGAGATGAACTATACCACTCGAATCGGAAGGACGCGGAGGTGGCCGGGTGTCGTCATGGCAGGCACGGTCATGTTCCTCGTAATTCTGCTGCTGGCTGCAACTCCTCATCAGGTGTGCGCGCAGGCGAAGGTGGGAACGGCCGGGGCCAAGTTCCTGGCGCTGGGGATATCCGCGCGTGCGATGGGCATGGCGGAGGCGTTCACGGCAGTGTCTAACGATGTATCAGCCGTGTATTACAATCCGGCCGGACTGACCTCGCTGCTAGGCAAAGAGGCCATGTTCACCTATATCCGGATGCCCGCCGACATCAACTACGGTTTTGCGGCGTATGCCATGCCGCTCGAAGCCGTAGGTGGCGTGCTTGGGATCAGCGCGTATGGATTGTCTACGGGCGACATCATCGAGACAACCTACGAACAGGGCACCGAAGACGGGACCGGAAGGACATTCATGGCCAACGACATGGCCGTCGCGATGTCGTACGGTCGGTATCTGACCGACCGGTTTTCGGTTGGGGTGACGGTTCGGTTTATCGGCGAATATTATGCCGACCAATCGGCGACCGGCTGGTCGGCGGATGTCGGCACCAATTACGACACCGGATTCCGCGGGTTCAAGATTGCCATGATCATCTCGAACTTCGGGCCGGACCTCAAGTTTCTGGAGAAGCCGTATCCGCTGCCGATCAATTTCAAATTCGGCGGCTGCATTAACGTCATCCAAAACACCAGTCATGTGCTGACGTTTGCGGCCGAGGGCTCGCACCCGAATGACAATCTGGAAAAATACAATGCCGGGCTCGAGTACACGTACAAGGATCGGTTTGTCCTTCGTGTCGGTGACCGGATGCATTATGACTCCGACGGTATGACGTTCGGCGGAGGCGTTCGGGTACCGTTTGCTAAGGATAAAGAGTTACGCTTCGACTACGCCTATCAGGATTACGGCATCCTGACCCAGGTTCACCGCTTCAGTATGGCCATCGCGTTTTAGGAACAGGTGAGGAGAAAGACATGAACGCACACTTACAGACGTCCTTCCGCCGCCTGGTTCCCGTTCTGCTGGTGCTGGTTCTGGTAATGGTATACAGTCTGATCCAGTTCGGCTGTACCAATCGGATTTCCGGAACACAGACCGAGAACAAGAAGCCGGTGGTGTTTTTTGTCAATGTACCGCCGGAGAGCACGAAGGTCTCGCGCAATCCGGTGATTAGTTGGATCGGGACCGACGCCGACGGTCAGGTAAAGTATTTTCGGTATTTAGTGGTCCGCGAAGATTCGCTGGGCGGGTTGACGCCGGCTCAGTTCGCGGCGCAGCGTCTGCCGAATCTCGACAGCACGCTCTGGACCTATTTGACGGTCACGGTCGATAACCCGATGACCTCGAATTCCGTCAAGATGTCGGCGGATCTGCAGAATCCGGTCAATCATTATTACCCGCAATACGTGTTTCTGCAGGCGTTTGACGATAAGAACCTCGGCTCGGATATCGTCTGGCGGTTGCTTCTGAGAAATGACAACCCGCCGATTACGTTTATCAATGCCATTGTCAACGGCGCGGACAACGATACGTCTCATCCGTTCATCAACTCCGTGCTTCCGGGCGGCGCTATTACTGGCATTCGACTCACCTGGCGCGGCTCCGACCCGATCGACCATCCCAAGGATCCGCCGCCATTCCAGTTCCAGTGGAAGCTGCTTGGTCCGTATCAGTACAATAATACCCCGACCGACACCTTCCATCTGATGATTCAGAAGTGGGTCAAAAAGGTGTTTCTGGCCAACGACGGACTGGTATACGCGGTCGGTCAGGGCGCCAAAATCGTCAAGTGCGACACCACTCTGGGCGTGGCCAACTGCGACACAATTCTGGTCGATACGATCAAAACGCCGGGGGCCCTTGGCGCCTTTGACAGCATGCTGGTCATGAACGACAGCTTCAAGAATGATTCTGTTTACTATCGCCTGGTGGACAGCTCCACCAGCGCCGACGGTTCGGGCTGGACGTATGCGACGACCGACACTTTCTGGGATGCGTTCAGGCTCCGCCGTGGGACGATCACGCGTCAGGATAAGTTCATCTTCTGGGCGCGCTGTCGTGACGATGCTTCGGTGCCCGATCCGGTCCCGGCGTGGCGCGGAATCGACGTAGTCGATCCGCACTACGAGCGTGGCGTGCTGGTCGTGGATCTGGTCAAGGTCAGCAACACGGTACGAGTGAACGCTCCGTTCCGTGATACTGCCCGAAATTACTGGACCAGAATGCTCACGCAGTGGGCGACCGACCGTGGGCCGAGCTTCGCGCAGGACACGTTTAGATTCGTCAGAGACACCGACTACATATTCCTAAATGCGGGGCCGTACCTGGACGCTCTGCCGCTCTTGAAAGTACTAGCCTACAAGGTCATGATTCTGTACAACGATGATATCAGGGCCTCAGCCATTACACAGTCCCCGACGATCGGTCCGCCGGTGTACACGGGAATCGACGCTGGTATCAACACCTGGGTGGTGGC
>DATKJY010000053.1:0-4561 GCA_035543175.1 Candidatus Acidiferrum sp. | reverse complement strand
CCGATTACATAGTAAGAACCGTGCCGATATACGTTGTTTGGAAGTGGGCCCACGTGAAATTCTTCAAGTCGTTGGCGGTTAACACGTTATGACTGCTCGGCGACGGCGAATACACTGCTGGAATTTGACACTTCCGGCTTGTTCGTTTCACAAGCAAACCCGGATGTTTCAGCCGAATTGAAATCGAAACGTCTGAAACGGACGCTGTCGAAGGTTCAGTCGGGTCGATCCGGCCGGTGCTCGAAAGTGATGAGCCGGGCTCCCCGGTTGCGAGTGAAATAATTCCAGGCCCACTGCGTGAGCACCAGGAGGCGATTGTCGAACTCGACCAGGTACATGAGGTGAATAAACAGCCAACTCAGCCAGGCGGGGTAGCCCCAGAGCCGCAGGGGGCCTATTGTAGCGACTGCAGCGGCCCGGCCGATGGTCGCCATGGTTCCGCGGTCGAAATAGTGGAAGGGTTTGCTTATTGGCCTCCCTTGCAGCCGCCTCGAAATCAGTCGAGCGACATACCGTCCCTGTTGCATCGCTACCGGAGCCAAACCGGGCAGTGGCTGGCCGGACTGGTGCGGATAGGTGGCAAGATCGCCTATCACAAAGACATTGGGATGCCCGGGCACGCTCAGGTCCGGTTGAACCTTGATTCTGCCGGCCCGATCAAGCAGTTCCGAGCTAGAGCCAACCAGGAGTCTTCCCAGCGAAGACGCCCGGACGCCGGCCGCCCACAGTACGGTTTTGGATTCGATGCGTTTTGCCTCACCATGGGAAGAAATCGTGACGCCGGAGGGATCGACCGAAGTCACCAGTGCGCCGGTCATAACGGTCACCCCCAGTCGCCTCAGCGAGCGTTCGGCTTTGTTCGACAACAGCGGCGGATAGGTCGACAGAACACGGTCGTTGCCTTCAACGAGGCAAATGCGGGCGTCATGTGGATTGATAACCCGAAAGTCGCGCTTCAGGGTTTCATTGGCAATTTCACCGATGGCGCCGGCAAGTTCCACGCCCGTGGGGCCGCCGCCCACTACTACGAACGTGAGCCAGGCCTGCCGAGGACCAGGCTCTTCCTCACGTTCGGCCTTCTCGAAGGCGACGAAAATTCGGCGTCGAATCTCGATAGCGTCCTCGACGCTCTTTAGTCCCGGCGCCAGAGTGGCCCATTCCGGATGGCTGAAATAGTCGTGGCTTACTCCCGCAGATACTATCAGGCTGTCAAATGGGACGTCCACACCATCTGCTAGATGCACGAGGGTACGGGCGAGATCTATTGTGGTTACTTCTCCCAACAGCACCCGTGTGTTCTTGTGGCGCTTGAGGACGGCGCGGATAGGAGAAGCGATATCACCGGGGGAAAGTCCGCCGGTAGCGACTTGATACAAGAGTGGTTGGAAGAGATGAAAGTTGCGGCGGTCGATTATCGTGACGTGGGCAGGAGCGTGCCTGAGTGTCTTCGCAGCGTAGAGGCCCCCGAAGCCGCCGCCGATGATGACGATGCGATGTTCGGAGTTCATGTGTCGGACGATCAACTCCGGAAAAGTCGGTAATGTATTTTCTGTTAACGGCACTGGCGATGCCCTGCAGACAAGTCATACCCATGCGGGTCATATCTCGCGTTCTGCCCGCTGTCGACAGTTCTCAACAATTTCTCTTGGAATTAGTTTCACGGCGAGCCAGACGAGTAAGGCGACGATGAGGAGGTCGTCGAGTTGGCCCAACACCGGAATCCAATCGGGAATAAGGTCGACCGGCGACAGGGCGTAACCAACGGCAGCAGCCAGAAGGTACTTGGCCGCACGCGGTGTTCGCGGGTCCCTGAGGACCATGCGATATACCGTGATCTCCCGTTTGAACGACCACGCAAGCCTGCTTAGACGCTCAAACACCGGATCCTCCTAGCGTGGCACTATCCATTCCAATCAAAGAACAGATTTCAGACGGTATGGGCAAGCGCGGTATCAGACAACGACCGTGGAATGGAAGGAGGAACCCCGCTGGTGATTCGAGACGTATTCACTCTCCTCTCCACATTTTGATAATACTTGACGCAGTCTCAGTTCCGTGATATTGTAGAGTCATATCCAGATGTTTGTTACCGGTAGCCACGTCGACCTGCTGGGTTGCCAGACCTTGAGGAAGCTGATCGAGTGTAATTGTAGATATCCTGAGACAATGCACAGTCCGAGCGGCCGTTACTGCGGTCCGCCCAGTCGGGACGGACAGCCGTTTAGCTGATCGGAAACACCGACTAACTTTGACGGAGTAATCGACCCCTGAAAGGAGGTGAATCTGTGAGAATCGTCTTATTGCCGGATCTGGGCGTGAAGTCACCCCACTACATCATCTGCAACATTAAGGGCCCGCACTATATTATCTGCGCGAAATACTAGGGCCGGTTAGTATTTAAAGATTGAAGGCGCGTCGGCGGGATGACTGTCGGCGCGCTAGTGACAACCGGGCTACAACGAGCGAAGAGCAAGGCATTTTTACGGGCTGAGTGACAATTATGAAGGCTTCTCGATATAACCACTTCTTTGAAATTGAGGGGACGGATTTCGTTCTGGGATACAACGCTTTTTCAGGGGCACTCGCCGAAATTGAGAAGGTTAATCACCCGCGCGTCGTACAGCTGCTGGCCAATCCTTCGCAAGCCCAGACCAAGGAAGACCGAGAGTTTATCGAGTGTCTGACGGCGGGCGGGTTTCTTATCACCGAAGGAATCGATCAAACGGCGATATTCAAACACCGGGCAAAGACGTACCGGCTGAAAGGCAATATCCTCACGCTGACCATTGCGCCGACCCTGGCCTGCAATTTCAGTTGCGATTATTGCTTTGAATCCCGGTCCACGACCCGCATGTCGCCGCAGACGCAGGATGCACTCATACGGTATGCCGACCAATACCTTGTTAAAGCCGAGGCGTTACGTATCTGCTGGTTCGGCGGCGAACCGACAACCTGCTTCAGCCTTGTGGAGAGCCTTCAGACTCGACTCCTCGAACTGGCCGACAGACATCGTATCGACGTGATGCCCGGCATGATCATATCCAACGGTTATCTGCTGGATGTCGCCATGGCCGAGAATCTCAAGCGGCTTAGAATCGATAGAGCGCAAATTACGATTGATGGCCCCGAAGCAGTCCACGACCGGCGAAGGAAACTTCTCAACGGTCGAGGAAGTTTTGGGCGCATCATAGAGAACCTCGAGAGGACATCGGGCATCCTGGAAATCAACGTACGCATTAACGTAGATCGTACCAATATTGACTCGGCCTTCGAAGTAGTTGAGATCCTTAAGCGGCGCGATATCCTGTCGAAAGTGAAGATCCATTTCGCACAAGTCACATCGTCGGGCTCTACCTGTGCCGATATCCGGGAAAATTGTATTGGGGACGAGGAATTTTCGAATACTCTCATACAGATTTACGACCGTCTTTTCAAGATGGGGATCAGACAGATTGAATACCCCTACATATTCTCGGGAGGGGCCTTCTGCGGCGCACTGGCCGAAGGTTATCTCGTGGTTTCCCCCGACGGTCATCTGTTCAAATGCTGGGAGGAGCTTTCCACTGACGCCGCAAACTCTGTCGGGAATCTCTTTTCGGCGGCTCCCTCGGAGCAGCAGAAAGCAAACCTCGACGCCTACCTCAGTTGGGATCCATTTACGTTCAGTGAATGCCACGAGTGTAATATCCTCCCGATCTGCATGGGCGGATGTCCGGTAGCGGCCAGAAAAGAGAACCTCCGGTCGCGGGGCGCGTGCACGCCCTGGAAGTATATCCTTAAAGAACTGACACAACTTCGATATTTCGACGAAATTCAGAAGGCATCCAAACAGTGACTGGCGCCGCACCCCGCAAACCGGATATGATCGGGTGGGAGATTACCAGTCAGTGCAATCTCACCTGCAAGCATTGCTTCAGCGCAGCGTCCCGCCGAGCGCACAACGAGTTGACGCATGAGGAATGCCTGAAGGTAATCGACTCGATGGCGGCCATCGGAGTCGGGTATATCGGATGGACCGGCGGAGAGCCGTTACTTCGTACCGATCTCGAAGAACTGACGGAATATGCCGGCAGCAAGGGTATCAGGTGCACGATAACAACCAACGGCGTGTTACTCGACCGTCAGCGGGCCGAGAGTATCGTGGCCTCCCGAAACCGCGCGATTCAAATAAGTCTCGATGGCTCGACGGCCGAGAGAAACCATAGGATGCGCAGCGCGACCTCGGACGAGTATGAGCGCATCCTGGAGGCTCTTCACATCTGCTATGAGTTGGGCACGCGGATAGTTCTCGCCACGATGATTGGGCGGGAGAATCTTGAAGACGGTCCGGAAATGATCAGGATGGCTAAGCAGCTGGGCGCCGGTTCCATCAGGTTCTGCGGTTATACGCCGATCGGTAGAGGTAAACGGGGCGAGGTCTTTAAACGGCTTGGATTCTCATCAGGTCTGATGGAATTGCATCGTTTTATCGAAACAGCGCAGGATGACAGCGACATCATCTGCGAATTCGACCCCGGGTTCGGCCCGGTTCCGCCGGAGTACAGCTTCCATAAATGCAGCG
>DATKJY010000052.1:0-4558 GCA_035543175.1 Candidatus Acidiferrum sp. | reverse complement strand
CCGTGGAAGTAGTTCATATAGTCCTGGCGGCCGCCGTTAACTTCGTACCAATCATAGCCGTCGGTAATTCCGTCACTCAGGTCCGCCATGTATCCCGATGGGGCGTAGATGTGACACGTATCCGCATACTGGCGACTAACCATCTGGAACCAGGCATCGTCGGGGTGACGGGTCGCCCAGGTATCCCACGGGTAGTTCACCACTTGCGCGCCTCCGTGGAAATTGACCGCAAGCACCGGCCAATGAGTGTTGGCAAAATTCATGGACGCTACCGTCTCTGCCTGCCAGGCGTTGCCGTCGGGGTGAGGGCCATCCTGGGGGTCGGGATAATTGCGATTCAAATCAATTCCGTTTGCGTTACCCCTTCGCGCCCCCGAAACCGTGTTATTGCCCCCATGGTAGGTGCCATCAGGATTGGCCAGTGGGTTGACGTAGATTTTGACACTATCCAGCAGATGTGTAACACCCTGATCACCGCCATAGCCTGTCAACAGGGTGTCTATCAGGCGGAGCATGAGAATATATCCCACCAACTCGTCGCCGTGGATGCTCGAGGTCAGCAATACCTCCGGTTTGTTCGCCTCCGTGCTCACGTTGTTCGAGATCGTGGCCACCAAAAGCAGCCGTCCCTGAGTGGTGGTCCCGATCGTGTCGAGATGACATAGCGAAGGATAGCTCTGAGCGTACTGCTGCATCATGGTGACATACTGGTCGTACGTTGGGTAGCTATCCCAGGCATATGCCTGCCTCTCTTGAGACATCTGCGGTGTGGCCAAACTCGAAGGAGCCGGTAAGACCGTGTAGGTATAACCGGCCGAAGCAAGGCTGGCGAGCTGGGCAGGATTGGCGTAGGCATACACCGTGTCGCTGACGACATTATCGATGGACACTATTCGCGTTAGTGTGCTGATCTCAGCTCGGGACGATATGGTCAGCCGAAAGTAGGTTTCATTTGACGGCGCCGCCGCGATCGGCGCTGCGCTGAGACAGATAAGAAGAATCGTCAGGAGCCAGATCGCTCGGTTTCCTTTAGCTACCACTGATGCAATAATCCTTCAATCAATCGGTTCGCCGGGCGCTTTCACCCTAATATACGACATTTCGCCAAATCGGCAAATGAAGTCACTACATAGACTCCGGGCGCCAACCCGTACTTTTGCACCTGAAGGCCAACATGAGCTGATACAATGGGGCCCCCTGCCATCGCAGCTCACTGCACGCGCTCAATTTCATGCATTTTCACGGAACGAGGCGGGCGGTCAAGGTGTATACCTGCAAGAATCGGTCACACAACATGGACCGAATATCTCTTGGTAAGCAAACGCTCCGGGACTTCAAGCCGCGGGCAGGAAGGCGAAAAGATGTCAAAGCTTGCCGGACTCTGTGTCATATTGGCAGCTTCTTCCCTGTTCTTTCTTCCTCAGCCAGCTCGGGCGGGCGACCCGCCTAAATCCCTCGTCACCATTGATTCCGTTATCAACGACTCGGCGCTCCTGCGTGATAAAGTGGTCTACGTGGATTTCTGGGCTTCGTGGTGTACGCCCTGTCGCCTGTCATTTCCGTTTATGAACCACCTGCTCTCGAAATATGGCGGCAAGGGTCTGACAATACTGGCGGTCAACCTGGATCGCAAGAGCGCCGACGCCGAGCAGTTTCTGGACGACATGAAATCCAATCTCCAGGTGATATTCGATTCTACCGGTTCATTGGCCAAGATCTACAGTCTCGATGCGGTACCGTCCTCGTTTATCTACGGTCGCGACGGGCTGCTTCGGACCAAACACGAGGGATTCTATCAGAAGGACACGCTGTCCCTGGATTCCCTGGTTAACTCCCTACTTGCAGAGACGGGTCACAAATGAAGAGACTAACGCACCTCATCCTGCTGGTGCTCGGGTCGCTGATGTTATTGGCGGTGCTTCAAGGATGCGCTGCCGTGGGGGTCAATGTCTGGCAGCGCGATGTGCTGTCCAAACCGCAGATGCAGTTGGACGGCGATGCTGAACGCCGGGCCATGGACGACCATGTATACTTTAGCAAGGAAGCTTCAAGCGGTGGGCGGGGATTCGGCGGGGGCGGATGCGGATGCAACTGAGGCGCGCCAAACCCATCCGAAATGCCGTCACCGCCATGACGGCGGCGCTTTTGGGAACTGGGCTTGCCGGAGCCGCCGACCAGAACCAAAACGACTTCTCGGTACTCGAATATTCTGAACCCAACGGCATTCGCGCCACCGAAGGCATCCTGAGCCTCAACAAGCAGTGGAAAACCGTCAACAATTTCGGATTCAGGTTCACCTATGATGGTTTGACCGGCGCCACTCCCAACGGCGGTGTCCCGTCGGGTCGCGCTCAGACTTTCACGCGACCTTCGGGTCGAGGGTCTTACACTGTCCCGGCCGGCGCCATCCCGATGGATCACTCGTTTCACGACAACCGCGTTGCGTTCGATCTCAATCTGAGTCGTCCGTTGGGTCGGATGTCCACGGTAAACGCTGGGGCGCATCTGTCGCTGGAGCACGATTACTCCTCAATCGGTGTAAGCGGTGGACTGACTAGAGATTTCAATCACAAGAATACAGCTCTCGGCACTTCCCTCTCCTATTCTCACGATGCCGTTTCGCCGGTCGGAGGCTTTCGCGTCCCCTTCTCCTCAATGCCGGCGCCGGTTGCCGGACAACGTCGGGGAAACCGAGGTTCCAAACCCAAGCAGGTTTATGACGCCGTCCTGACGCTCACCCAGGTACTCGATCGGAATACACTATTCCGTCTCAACTACTCATTCGACCGTTCCACCGGCTACCTCCCCGACCCGTACAAGTTACTGAGCTTGGTGCTTCCGCAGGATTCGGTTAACGCGGGTGACGCTGTGGACTACCTCTATGAGAATCGCCCGAGCACGCGCAACAAGAATGCCATCTATTCGCAGCTCCGGCATTATATGTGGGGGAATGCCGTCGATGTTTCGTATCGATATTTCTGGGATACCTGGGGCATTCGGTCGCATACGGGCGAACTGCTGTTCGACTGGCAGGTCGGAAGGGACAAGTCGCTGGTTCCTCACATCCGATGGTATCATCAGTCGGCAGCGGATTTTTATCGACTATTCCTGGTGCAGGGCGCCCCTTTGCCTGCATATGCGTCGGCCGATACGCGGCTGGCCAGGTTTAGCGCCCTCACTTTCGGTCTCGAGTACCGGTTTCCGGTGTTCTCGCGCATTCAGATGGGAATTTCGGGCGAATACTATTTTCAGCTGATTGACCGGAGCCCGCCGGAGGCGTTCGGGAGCCTGCGCGGTCTGAACCTGATTCCCAAAACCGACGCCCTGATGTTCAGGATGACCTTTGAACATGGCCTCTGAGAAGCATGGGAGTTTCTCCCTCACCAGGTGCGAGTCATACTGGGCTGCAACGTTCAGCGCCATGGCAAGCCCGAGTGAAATATTAATTAGAAGCGACAACGAGAGCGAAGTCCAGCGATTGGCTTCGCTCGCGTATTTTGAGACCGATCGCATCGAAAGCAAATTCAGCCGTTATCGCGATGATAATATCGTCTTTGCGATAAATCACAGCGACGGACAAGAAATATCTCTGGACCAGGAGACCGCCGACCTCCTGAGATACGCCGGCCAATGCTATGAATTGAGCGATGGCCTGTTCGATGTGACCTCAGGTATACTCCGAAAAGCCTGGACCTTCAACGGCGGTCCGGTCACGCCCGACAAGAACTTGATCGATTCTCTCCTTCCGTCGGTGGGCTGGGACAAGATTGCACTACGGGACCACTCGATTGTCCTCAAGCCCGGCATGGAAATAGACCTCGGCGGGCTCGGAAAAGAGTACGCGGTCGACAGGGTCGCCGACCTTCTCTATTCGCACGCTCACGTCCCCCTCCTCGTGAATTTCGGTGGTGATTTGCGAGCCATGTCACCTGAAGGCAATAAACTCTCCTGGCAAATCGGCATTGAGGACCCGGAGAGCGAAGGAACCCCGGTCGGTGTCTTTGAGCTCCGGACCGGCGGCGCCGCGACCAGTGGGGTTTCGCACCGGCACTGCTGGGTCAACGGCGTGAAACTCGGGCATATTCTCGATCCACGCACCGGCTGGCCGGTGGCAGGTGCGCCGCGAAGCGTCACCGTGTTGGCGCGCTTCTGCCTAGAGGCCGGTCTGCTTACCACACTGGCCATGCTCCAGGGTTCAGAGGCTGAGTCGTTTCTGCAAGCTCAAGGCGTCACACACCACTGCATCCGCTAAATTTGGGGAGGTGTAGTCCCATCTTCTTTCCTTCTCACGGGCAATCTGGTCACCGCTTTCCTTCATTTATCACTGGCAAAAACGTGCAAATTGTCTATATTAGGGCGGCGGATTTTCCCATCTCGATTTGCATCCTTTAACGTACGACCTCTAATCTGGAGGCAATTATGAAATCCCGTGTTGTTCTTATCGCAATCCTGTTGCTGGGCTTTGTCGTACTTGGCCGGAGCATCGCAGATACATCATCAGACCTGAGTGCCGGGCAGCAGGCATCCTGCCCGGATCTGGTGCCACGTGGCTTCACTC
>DATKJY010000051.1:0-3840 GCA_035543175.1 Candidatus Acidiferrum sp. | reverse complement strand
CCCGCTTATATAAAAAAGGGAGGAGAAATTCTCAGTTGGAGTTGTCGGTTTTGGCTTTCTCGTCGTCACCCTTCTTACCGGCGCAGGCAGCCTTGTTTTCCGGAGAGCAAACCTTAGCGCATGACTTACTGTCGGTCTTGGCCGCGGCGGTCGTCGTGGTGGCAACAGCCGGAACGATCTGCGCGTCATAGCCCTTATTGGAGACTGCAGACGTCAGAGTCTTCTTCTCGCACTTGGTCGGGTCGACACAAACCAGCGCGGTACCGTCCTTGTAGCTCACACTTACGACCTTGAGGACGCCCGGGACTTTTTCCAAGGCCGCCGTCACGGTGCCTTCGCACCCACCGCAAGTCATTCCCTTAACGGACATATTGACCATCTCACACTTGCCGCCGGCCGGGCACAGCTTGGCGCATTCTTCGGCGGACATCGGCTTGCCGTCTTTACCGGTGCAGACTTTTCCGGTAGCGCTGGCCTGGGTGGCGTTGGCACCTTTCATATACGGGCAACCGCCCTTTTCGGCAGTCTGGGTGCCGGTCGTGCTATGACCGGTGCAAGCTGGCTTGTCGGTCGTGTTGGTGGTGGGCTGATCATCGCCCGCCATCGCCGGCAAGACCGCGAACGCCAGCAAAGCCAACAAAGTGAGGCTCAAC
Source organism: Candidatus Acidiferrum sp. (assembly GCA_035543175.1). Classification (GTDB taxonomy): domain Bacteria; phylum Zixibacteria; class MSB-5A5; order GN15; family FEB-12; genus DATKJY01. Next base: position 3,187 of record DATKJY010000051.1, on the reverse strand, counting down.
GTGAAAATCTTTCTCATGAGGTTACTCCTTCCGTCGTGTCCAATTATGATCACTAGTATTTATACTCTATACGATACAAAGGTTCCGGCTCGTGGGTAATATAACATGCGCGCTTCGATTATAGTTGCACAATTTTCCCAACCTGTACCAGATAGCGTCTCGCATCACATAAATCCGCGCGACCGGCACATGCCCCGGTAATCCTGCTCCGTCGTCCGAACATGTTGATAGATCAAAGGAAAAGCGGCGGGATCGTTCGATACCCACCGCTTTTGTCTTGGGACCCTGTCAGGTCCGAAACGTTTTTACCAGCCGCGACGGCCGCCACCGCCGCCACCGCGATTGCGGTCACGGAAGTTGCCACCACCACCACCACCGGCTCCCGGGCGATCGGTTTTCGGGCGAGCTTCGTTCACGTTCAGCGAGCGACCCTTGAGATCCTTCCCGTTCAGACCGGCGATAGCCGCCATGCCTTCGTCCTTGGACGACATTTCGACAAAGCCAAACCCGCGCGGATCGCCGGTGAAGCGGTCCTTAATGATATTCACGGATGTGACGGCGCCGAATTCGGCGAAAGCCTGGCGCAGATCGTCCTCGCTCACGTCGCGTGAAAGATTGCCTACGTAGATGTTCATTCTACTCTCCTGTTTTGTTTCGTTCTCCGACGAACCCCGCGTTCAGAATTCGCCCGGGTTGTATAGATTGGAATATGTAGTTCGACTTCAATACGGAGATTCCATTGGGGATTGGGTAAACGATTCTAACTTCAGATAACCTTACGAAGATTTCTACTCGGTCAATAATAACAAGGTACGAAACCGGAGTCAACAGGTTTTTTTGGCTTCCGAACATGTTCGGGGACATGAGAATAGGTGCTAAAAAACGGTCTCCGGAAGCTTCGGCGTCAATCTCACCGCGGTCTATTTCAGCAATATCATCTTGCGCGTCATGTATGTGTCGTGCGCCGTAAGGCGACAAAAGTAAACACCGGTCGGCTGGCCGGCCGCGTTCCACTTAATCTGGTTAACTCCGGGATCCCCTACGCCATCCCATGAAGCTACCTCACGCCCGAGGATGTCGTAAATTGAAAGCTGCCAACGGGCGGCGTCCGGAAGATTAAAACTCAGCCACGTCTCCGAATTGAATGGATTGGGGTAGTTCTGGTCGAGGCCTATGTCGATTTGAGGGTGGTACAAACTCACACGGCGGCCGGTCGGCGAGACCATCTCGATGGAGACAATCGGTGCATTGCAGGCTAAAATGTCGTACTCGGCGTACGCAGTACTGGTAGCATGGTTGAAATTCGGATAAAGAAGACAACGGGTGTTCAAACCGTCGAACCCGGTCATCATTTCGAGATCGCTGTTATTGGTGGGAGTAACATTACCGGAGAAGACGACATAGACCGCGCCCACAGGTTCAGACACGCTCAATATTCCCTGGTCAAAGTCGTACCTTATCCGGACGGGTGTTCTCGGCAGGCGCGGGTCAGCGTCACCAATGATTGTCCGAATAAGGCAAACAAGATCGGCAACTGACGGCCCAATATGGTCGCCATTAATGTCTGCAGCTGCGCGAGCCTCTTCGACGTGTGGGGCGAAGGCCTTATCCCCAAAAATGAAATAGCGGGTGTACATAACCGCATCAGCGATCTCGTAGGCTAATCCGTTGTGATTGAGGTCACCACGCAAAACCCATGACGGCTTGCCCGCCGCTTGCTCAAAGCGCACACTGTCGACTGGCCCCGAAGTAAGGCCGCGCTCGCTCTGGGCGAACGTCACCGCGCAACCGATGAGCAGCAAGATTGCGATCAGAGCGGTCTTCATCTCAATTTGACCATTTTTCGGGTTTCGGTGTAGTCGCCCGCGGTTAATCGATAGAAGTAGACCCCTGGGGACAAACGATGCCCCTTAACGTAGTCACCGTTGAGATACAGATTGACGAATCCCGGGCCCATGGTGCCGCCGTAGTACGAAACTACCTGCTGGCCCAGAATATTGTAGATATCAAGTCGCACGTAGACGGATCTGGGCAGCTCGATCGAAATCCTGGTATAACTAGTGAACGGATTAGGCTGATTCTGGTACAGCACAAGGTCGGTGGCGACCTTTACGGGGTAACCCGGTTTTCCGTCGACCGTTGCCAGATCAAAAGAAACGATAGGGGCGGAGCATTCAATGATGTCACCTGTCATCGTCGCGAGGGGAGGGCCGGCCTCGAAATTGGGAAAGATGATACACCGAGTGTAGTAACCATCGAATCGAGTCCTCAATTCCATATTTGGCACCAGCAGTCGCGGAGTCGCATTGTCTGCGAATACGATGGCCATCGAACCGAGCGTGTCAAGGCAACTGAACCGCCCGCCTTTCATCGTGAATCTAACATTCCTCTCCTTGCTATCCCACCGTTGCTCAGGTGAGGACAAACCTACAATCACACGTAACAGACATTGTAGATCGGCCACAGACAAGGGGATTCCGTCGCCATTGACGTCAGAAGCGTAGATTGCGTCTTCGATATAAGGGCTGAAAGCCTTGGAACCCTCAAGGAAGAAATCCTCGAACATTCTCGCATCGGCAGGTTCATACGCCACCCCGTTATGATCCAGATCACCGATGAGTAGGTCGGCTGGTTTGGCCCCGTATTTCCCTTTCAGGTCTCCGGTATCCGGACCAGAGGTAATGTCCGGAGCCCCCTGAGCGAACAATGCAGCGCCATTCAACAACAGCAGTGAGACAAGCAATGCAAATTTCAATTCAACTCTGCCTCTCCCCCGCTCAATAACCGCGCATCATCGGCGCGTCGGAAATCAGATAGTCTATCAATTTCACGACATCAAATATATCCGCCACGCCGTGCCCCTTTTTATCAGCAGCCCGCGATAACTCCGCCAAAGAACAGGTACTCAACCAGCTTGGTAACGTCGGAGACATCTACCGTACCATCGATGCTCCCATCGATATTGGCCTCCGGCGTGCACTCATTGATCGAGCCGCCGTGGAATAAATAATCGATCAGTGACGAGAGGTCGGAGATGTCACATATGTCATCCGGGTCGCCATCGACATTGCCTCGCTGGCCAACACAGCAATCGGGAAAATCTTGATATGGAACCTGACAACTCGCTGAGTCACTGCCATCGCTAACCCACACTTTTACGCTGTAATCTCCGGATGGAGCGCTGCCG
>DATKJY010000050.1:0-3180 GCA_035543175.1 Candidatus Acidiferrum sp. | reverse complement strand
GAGCTTGGTGAATACGATGGTACGGCGCTAATGGAGTTCAAGACCCGGAAGACGGTCATTTATCGCATCAAGGACGAAACCGCCTGCACCTATGATTACGACGATACTCCTCCGTTTCAAATGAACCGGGAGGCGTTGGATATAGCGCTTGAAATCGCACTCATGCTCAAGATGAATGTCGTCGGCGAGCTTCATATTGCGCGCAAGCAATATCTCGATGGCTCCATTCCGGCCGGGTTTCAGCGAACCGGTATTATCGCAATTGAAGGCTCAATCCCGCTGTCAAATAAAACAGTCAGGATCATTCAGTTGAGTGTCGAAGAGGATTCCTGCCGCGAGGTCTCGGATATCGGACATGTTCGAGTTTTCACGACCGATCGTCTCGGCATGCCGCTTATGGAGATGGTGACGTACCCGGATATGCTTACGCCTGACGAAGCGGCCGAAGCCGGACAGTACCTTCGGTTTGTCGCGCGGAGTTCCGGCAAAGTTCGGACCGGCATGGGGGCGGCGCGCGAGGACGTCAATGTCAGTATCACCGGCGGAACGCGCGTGGAGATTAAGGGGGTGTCGCATATTCGGTGGATACCGCGTTTGGTGCATACGGAAGCGTTTCGGCAGAAAGCGTTGCTGCTCATTCGCGATGAACTAAAGAAGCGAGTGGTTGACCCGAAAACGTGGCGGTTGGCGCAACGGGAAATCGATTATGGTCGGGTTCCATCGGATCACCCCCTTTTCCAGAGAGCCAGGGCGGCGAAGATGCAATTGACGGTCGTGAACCTTCCCAAATTTGCGGGCCTGCTTTCTCATTTCACACAACCGGGGCAGACGTTTGCCGATGAGTTAAGCGGGCGTCTCAAAGTGATTGCGTGTATTGAGAAGCCGAATATGACGCACTCGGAGGATGTTGTTTCGGCGCTGACGTGTCATCACTGGAGTGAACTTGGGAGGCTGCTGAGTGCCGAAGATGACGACGCCCAGGTACTCGTTTTTGGGCCTGCGGATGACATTTCGACGGCGCTCGATGTCATCGAGGAGCGATGTCGCCTGGCGATGGAAGGTGTTCCGAATGAAACGCGGAAGGGACTTGCTGACGGAACGAATATTTTCGAACGGGTTCTCCCGGGGCCTGACCGCATGTATCCGGACACCGACTCGGCACCGATCTCTATAGACAACGATCGAATCGAGGCCATGCGGCAGGAGCTGCCGGTGGATGTTGCAGCGCAGATTCACAAATTGAGAGAATGGCGCGTACCGAAGGATACCTGGGTTTATCTGCTCAAACGGAATCTAGTTGATCTGGTGGAGAGAATTGTAAAGGATTTCGAGCAGGATCCCGTATTTGTAGGATCGGTAATCGGTCACACTCTCAAGCACGTGGAAGGTATTTCACCGAGGAATGACAGATTCCGCTACGACAAGATTTATGAATTGTTCAGGTTCGGCAAGGCGCAGAAACTCTATGACGAAATTCTGAAAGTCATGGTGCCGATCCTGTACAACCATCCGCACCTGACGTTCGAGTCGGTGCTGACGGCTGTTGAGTTTAGTCCGTATTCAATGGAGCAGATACTCTCGCAGGTACCATCACTGCGCCGTGAGTTTGCAGAAGAACGGACTTCGCCCGATCCTAAAGCAGAAGTCAGGTGGCTCATGGGGAGTCTCCGCCGATGCGCCATCGGCAACGTCTGCCTTGAGGAGCTTCGGGCACGAGTGGAGAAGGAAGTCGGCAATGTCTGACCCGCTCAAGGGATACAAAGGGCGCGCGGTGGAAGTGCTCACGGCGTTCAAGGCCAGGGTTTGGGCCGAGATGCAGGTGAAGACTTCCCGTGGCGATTTCAGCGGCATTCTACTTCCCCGCTCCGTCAACGACGATGACCGACATATCGTGCTGAAGCTGGCGTCCGGCTACAATGTCGGGATTGCCACCGACACGATTCTCGATATGAAGGAGGTCGGGTATCGCGAAGCGCACTACAAGATTCCCGAGAGAGCATTTCCGATTACCGAAGGAAAGCCGAGCGTGAAGCTTCTCGGGACGGGTGGAACGATTGCATCGCGACTCGATTATCGCACCGGCGCGGTGATTCCGGCGTTCTCCCCCGGCGAATTATATGGGGCCGTGCCGGAACTGGCCGACATTTGTAATCTCAGTACGGAAAAGCTGTTCGCCGTGTTCAGCGAGAACATGGGACCGGAGCAGTACAAGAAATTGGCGGAATCGATTGGAACGGAAATTAGGAAGGGGATTGACGGTATCGTCATCGGCCATGGCACGGACACAATGCACCACACGGCGGCAGCGTTGGCGTTTATGGTGCAGAACTCACCGGTACCGATTGTCATGGTAGGCTCGCAGAGGTCATCGGACAGACCGTCATCGGATGCCGCCCTGAACCTGATGCATGCGACCAAGACGGCGGCGGAATCGGATATTGCCGAAGTGCTGGTCTGCATGTTTGGACCGACATCGGATGAATACGGGCTATTGCATCGCGGCACGCGAGTGCGCAAGATGCACTCATCGTATCGTTCGACGTTCCGAACGGTCGGGGATATTCCGATTGCGATGGTAAACCGCGAGAAGATTACGCCTATCCGTAATGACTACAATCATCGCCGCACAGATCGCAACGTCACGATCGCTCCGTATTTCGAAGAGCGGGTGGCGATGGTTTACTATTACCCCAACATGCTGCCGGACATCATCGAGTCGCTGATTGACAACAAGTACAAAGGGATCGTTATCGCGGGCACTGGACTCGGGCATATCAACAAGCCGCTCTACCCGGCTATCAAGCGGGCGGCGGAATCCGGTGTTCACGTCTACATGACCGTACAAACGCTCTGGGGGTACGTGCACATGTTCGTGTACGATACCGGACGAGACTTGATGGCGTTAGGAATTGTGCCGGCAGAAAACATGCTGCCGGAAGTAGCTTACGTGAAATTGGCGTGGTGTTTAGGTCAGACGACTGAGCGCGAAAAAGTCAAGGAGCTGATGCTGACACCGATTTGCGGTGAGATTACTGACCGGGAGCCGTACAACGGATACCTTGTTTTCCAGGGTGGCGTGCCCGAGGTTGAAGCGTTTCTGAAGAAGATCCACAAATAGGTTTCGATATCCTGGAGCAGATGTGAAAAGGCCGGCGAGTCGCCGGCCTTTTTGATTGGTGA
>DATKJY010000049.1:0-5712 GCA_035543175.1 Candidatus Acidiferrum sp. | reverse complement strand
GGCTGAGCCAGTTGGGTCAGGCGGCGGCGACTTCACTTCAGGAAGAATCCGGCATCAAGGTTCGAGCCTTGAGCGAGATGAGTATTCCGTTTTCATATCAGCCCAAAGCATATGTGCGTGATCTGAGCGCGCTCTTGGATTTTCCTTCGGATTCTGTGGCGGCGATGGTCAGTCAGGATTCGGTGTATGCGTTTGATTCCCGGCTGCAGGCATTTCGTACGCGTTATTATTCGACCGATTCCGTTCTCCACGCACGGGACTGGATCAAGCAGAAATTTCAGGCGTGGGGATACACCGACGTGACGACACCGTCGTTTACGGTCAACGGTGTGCCGTGCTACAATGTCAAGGCGGTCAAGCTTGGCACTGTCGAGCCGGACCAGGTGATTGTGGTCGGGGCGCATTATGATTCGTACAGTACTGCCGCTACGACGCTGGCGCCGGGGGCGGACGACAACGGATCGGGCACCGTCACGGTGATGGAACTAGCGAGAGTGCTCAAGAACGTGTCGCTTCGGAAGACCGTGATCTTCATGACATTCTCCGCGGAGGAACTTGGGTTGTACGGATCGGCGGCGGCGGCGGCGGATTTTGCGGCGGCCGGAACGAATATCGAGGTCATGTACAACTACGATATGGTGGCTTACGAGCCGAATCCGAGTTATGTGCTCAATCTGCAGTCAGGCGCGAACACCGCATATCTGCAGCTTATGGCAGCGGCGGCGGGACGTGTGACGGCGATAACCACCCGAACTGTGGCGATACAGGGGAATTCCGATCACTATCCGTTTTATTCGCACGGTTACAATATCGGGTATGGCGCGGAGGGGGATTTCAACACGCCGAATTATCATTCGACGCATGATTCCACCACGAAATTGAACTTCCCGTATTTTACCGATGTCGTCAAAATGGCGGCAGCCGCGGTGGCGTATACAGGGAGCGCCGCCCATCCGACAGTCATTGACAGTATTGTCGATCAGGGGGACGGTCACGGCTTGGAAATATTCTGGGCCGCCTGTGAGCCGGACTATGTGTATGAGGTTCGATACGGAACTTCGCCGGGAGTCTATGAGTACACCGTGCCGGTGACGCCGGGGGCGTGCTCGCAGTTGATAACCGGACTCACGGAGGGGCAGCGGTACTATTTCTCGGTTCGCGGTCAGGTGCCGGGGGGATATCCGGCGGCCTATTTCACGGAATCATCGGAGATGTCGCTGGTGAATCCGAGGGTGCCGTCGCACCCAGCGGCGGAGCCGGCGGTCGGCGGGATCATTCTGACTTGGGCCAGTAATCACGAAGCGGATCTGGACCACTATAACGTGTACCGCAAGTTTGACCTGACCGGTGATTATATGCTGCTTGCCAGCGGGATAACGCCTACCACGTATACCGATCAGGCCGTGCTACACTGGGTGACGTATGATTACTACGTCACGGCAGTCGATAAGACCGGGCATGAATCGGCGCCATCGGCGGTCGTGCAAGGGACTCCGGCGACGTTTGACAAGGGGATTCTGGTGGTCAACGAGACGACTCCGGAGTATGATTTCATTCCGACGCCGTCGGAGGCGACGGCCTATTATGACACCGTGTTTGCAAACACTGCACACAGCGTGGCGCTCGACACAATGTACTCTCAGGCTGTTCGGCGATCTCTGGCAGGGCAATTCTCTTCGATCTTCTGGTTCGACGATGACATCGTGGCCAAATTAGCTCGCTATAGCGTCGACAGCCTTCGCTGGTTTGAGAGTTTCACAACCAACACATTTATGGCGGGGTATACGACCATACAGTACTTCTCGACCGGGGCGGTGGGCCCGGGGCATCTGCTATACGATGAGTTTATGCTGCAGAGTTATGCTCTGAACTACGTCAAAGATTTCGTCGGAGCGACAGGGCAGAACGGCTGGCCTTCGGTGCAGCTGGATACGACAAGGGGATTCAAGAAGATGGGGGATATTCCGAGTCTCACGCTGCGGCCCGGCGCACAGGTGATCTATACGTATCACTCGGCCACCAGTGACCCGGCCCGCGAAGGGAAGCCGGTCGGGATTGCGTACGATGGTCCGCACGGGCGGAGAATACTCCTGGCGTTTCCGATGTATTACCTGACGCCGGCATCGGCGACGGGGCTTATTGCGGCGGCCAAGACGTATTTCCACGAGTCGGGTCAGACGACGACGAACGGCGACCTTGATGGCTCCGGGTTTGTCGATATCACCGATCTGGGGTTGATGATAGATTATCTGTTCTTCTCCCAGCCTATACCGGCGGGATTGAACTCGGCGGATATTGATGCTTCGTGCTCGGTGGATATAGCGGACCTGTCGTATTTTGTGGACTATATCTTCAACAACGGCCCGGCGCCGCAGACAGGGTGTGTCCTGAAGTGAACGTTCTTCCGGGTCTCGACAAAGGTCGAGGCCCGGACGCCTTCCATTATATTATCCCAAAACATCCAGTTCTCGGTTTCTTCATGCCCTTCGATGTGGTGCCCGGCGTTGCACAATCTGTGAAAGGCCTGAATTCTTCCGTACTCCCTGAACCCCTCTGGGGCTAGCCCCGTGACAGTAACTTCTTACTTTGTAACAAGTTAACTTCGGGCCGGTCGTCAAGGCATAGCAGTTGCTTTAGTCTCAAACGTGAAAAACGGCCTATTGTCCCAAATCCGAATCATCGAATCTCGCCGGATTCTCCCGTTTGAATGGGAATCCGAGCCAGAATCGGCGCGAAATGCCGACAACGGCAACGGCACGCTGATCCGCCACCCCTTCCCGGTGGTGGAGATCGACAAAGACAATTTTCTGCTGCTCGAGGACAGCGAACGGTACCGCGAATTGAGCGGGGCCGGACTCGAGCATCTGCCGGTGCAGGTCTGCGGCCGGAAAGCCGTGAGGATTGCGATTCAGAGATTGGGGCTGGTGAATTTTGGTTTCAATGACCTGACTCGTCTGTCCACCAAGTATGCGGACCAGATTGTGATCGGAGAGCCGGGGCAGGAGGAGCCATCGGGGTTTATTGCAGTTGGGTTCGAGTTTCCGTATAGAGAGCCGCTGCCGGTGTTCTTGAGAAACTCGACTCGCACCGGTTGCCCCTGGCCGCTCGAACAAATATTCAGAGCGATACTCGATATCGGTCGATATGTCCCGCGACTGGATCGTCGGGCGAGCGGCGACGGAGTTTTCCGGACGGTCACGCACAGCGGCACCATGACGCTACCGTCGTTTGCCCTGGAGGACCTGGAACTGGCGGCGAAATCGGACCGATTGTTCCCGCCGAATGTCATTCGAGTATTGGCAGATTCACGTGTTTTCAATATCGATTTCCCTATATCAGTCCTAAGAGCAGATATCTCGATTGCCGAGAAGGAACTGTTTCTCAAGGACCTGATTACCATTCGCGAGCAGGCCTGCAAGACGACGTTCTTCGAAGGCCGCGTCTACATTCTCAATCGCTGAAATATTAGTTGAACGCAAGGTAACGGCCGGGTAGATTGCCCGCGTGCCGATGTTATGCTATTTTACGATGCCGGGGAGAGATTCCGAGTGTGCTCGAATCGGCCTCCTTGCGGAGCCCTGCTTGGCTAACGTGAGAACTTTTCTCCGGGCAGAAATGGAAAAAGCCTCAACCTCAATCAAAGGACGAGGCGAGGCAGAATTCCGAACGAATGGCAGTGCCGAATGAAGAGGTCAGCCCAGTTTCTGCACCATAAGGGTGAGGCGCGATTTGTTGCGCGAGGCGTTCTTCTTATGAATGATGTTTTTGGTCGCAGCTTTGTCCAGCATGCTGGCGGCTTCGCGAAGCTTCTTCATCGCTTCGTCTTTGTTCGTCTCGGAGCGGACGGCTTTGAGAGCGGCGCGCAACGTGGAACGGAAGGCGCGATTGGCCTGGCGATCCCGTTCGGAGGTTTTCATCCGCTTCTCACACGATTTGTGATACGGCAAAAGAGACCCTTTCAGCTAACGTTTTGTAAATCAACCATCTAATATACGATCAAGGGAAAGCTTGTCAACGGAGAATAAACCCAAAAAATCGCTGGCCCAGTCGGTCGGAGTAGTGGCCGCCGGGACCGCTTTTTCGCGGGTTTCGGGGCTTCTCCGCGAGCAGGTCATGGCGTATTTCTTTGGCGCCGGTATGGCTACCGACGCCTTCGTGACGGCTTTCCGCATCCCGAACCTTCTGCGCGACCTTTTTGCCGAAGGCGCGCTGTCCTCGTCGTTTGTCCCAGTGTTCAAAGACCGGCTGGTGCACCAGTCAGACAAAGAAGCGTTTCAACTGGCTGATATCGTCATCACTGCGATGATGGCGGTGCTCGGCATTGTCACGCTGCTCGGTATCGCCGCCACCCCGGCGATTATTTACATAACCGCTAACGGGTATACCCATGATGCGGTCAAGTTCGGCCTGACGGTCAATCTGACCCGAATCATGTGGGTGTTCCTGCCGTTGGTTTCGATCTCGGCGCTCGTGATGGGGATGCTGAATTCGTTCGAGCATTTCGGGCTCCCGGCGATGTCGTCGGCGATGTTCAATGTCGGCAGTATCGTGACGGTGGTGTTGCTGTACCAGTTTTTCGATACGCCGGTGTATACACTCGCGATAGGTGTCGTGATTGGGGGGATCGGTCAGATTGCCGTGCAGATACCCTCGTTGTGGAAAATCGGCTATCGATTCCACTTCAGGCTAAATCTGTTCGACGAAGGCATGAAGAAGATGCTGAAGCTGTTTACGCCGATGATGATCGGGCTGTCGGCGGGGCGGATTAACATTCTGGTGAACACGCTGCTGGTGTCGTTTCTGGTTGAAGGCTCAATTTCGTATCTGAATTACGCATATCGGCTGATGCACTTCCCGCTTGGGGTGTTTGCAGTGGCTTTGGGGACGGTGGCGCTTCCGAGGGCGTCGGAGCTGGCGAGCAAAGGAGATATTGACGGACTCAGCAAGACGTTTCACGAGACGCTGAACCTTAACTTCTTCCTGACGATACCGTCGGCGTTCGTACTGGCAGTGCTGGGAAGAGATCTTGTGGAACTTGTGTACCGCCACGGTGCCTTTTCGGAGACGCATGCTGCCAACACGGCGCTGGCGCTGCTGCATTACTCATATGGTCTGGTCGGTTTTGCGGCGGTGAGGACGACCGTTCCGGTGTATTACGCGCTGGGTGATGCCAGGCAGCCGATGAAGTTTTCGATCTTTTCGGTGCTCGTCAATATGGCGCTTTACTGGCCGCTGATGAAGCTGATGAATTTCGCAGGGCTGGCGGCGGCAACTTCGATAGCCGGACTTGTGAATTTCGGGCTCCTGATTTACTACCTGCCGAGCAAGGGGATTCCGGTGGCGAATCGGAGCCTGTTAATCAATCTGATCAAGATAACGGTGGCCTCGGCAGTTGCGGTGACCGTCGCCTGGCTGCTTCCGATGGATATGGTGATGTCGAACCGAGGGCTGTGGGGACGGCTGGTTCATTCGCTGGTGCCGCTGACGGTGGCCGGCGCTATATACATCGGGCTCTGTCTCGTCATGGGTATTCACGAAGTGACGCTGCTCAAGAGATTGTATTATCGACTCAGGGGGAAAATGTAAGCGAGGGGAAAATGAAGCGATACCCGAGTATTTTTGCTCTGGTGTTCGTAATCGGGGGGATTGTCACAGCCGATTTGACGAATCTCCCGTCGTGGTGGTTCTTATGCGCCGCCATGGTCGCCTGCT
>DATKJY010000048.1:0-5353 GCA_035543175.1 Candidatus Acidiferrum sp. | reverse complement strand
CAACGGCCAGGCGGTTGAGGACCCGAACCTGGAGTTAACATTGGGAGGCTCCTTCAACTCGGTTGACAATCTCTTAATCAAAGTCGGCAAACGTCGATTTCTCAAAGTGACCAGAGATTGACGTACAACTTTTCCAGTCGTAAAGCTATCTTGATTGTACTATTTGGATACATGAACAGGCTGCGTCACAAATCTCGACTGCTCCGGACCGCCGGATTTATCGGGGTGATCCTCTCGATTGTCATTCTGTATACCTGCGCGGCTTTGGCCCAACTGCCTATCGTCAAGAGTCCCGGTGATTCCACCAAACAGACGTTTGTGGCTCTCCCGTTTTCGACCGTAAGCGACAATCTCGACCCGCGCGCCTTTAGCGATTACGTCAACGGATTGTTGCTATCAGGATTTGGCGACCTCGAGTCGGCCGCGCGCTTCTTTGAACGGGCGCTGGCTTATTACCCTGAATCGTACGAAATCGCAATCTCGCTGGCCGAAACTTATTACGAGTCACGGCAACCGGAGAAAGCCCTGGATGTCCTCACCAGGATTCCGAAACGCGATGCCCAGGTCTACTTGCTCAGCGCGGCCTGCTACAGAACACTTGGCGACGATGACAAGGCCAAGAGTGCGTATCTCAGATATACCGAACTTGACCCGGCTAATCCTATGGTACTGTCCTATCTCGCGGATTTGTATATGCGGGCCAAGAACGTGGATTCAGCCATCTGGGCCTACAGCCTGATGGCTCACAACGCGACTCCTGATAATTTCCGCGTATGGAACGAACTGGGGAGACTTCAAGCCCAGCACGGCGATTTTGACAGTGCCAAAGCATCATTTCGAAAATCCGTGGAGTTGGACCAGACGCCGACCAATTCAATGGCTGTCGTCAGCTTGGGTGAGCTGTACGAGCAAACCGGCAAGTTGGACTCAGCCGAATCCACATTTAAACTGGGACTTGAAATAGAGCCCGACAACGTGCTGCTGCACCGCGAGCTAGTCGCCCACTACGTACGGATGGATTCGCTGGCCCTGGCCTTGCCGCATGCCAAGGCTGTCGCTGAATTAACGCCTCTCGATCGCACGGCCATCCGACGGCTGGCCTTGATATATTTCGGACTGGATTCTCTTGACCAGGCCGATTCACTATTTACCTATCTCGCAGGCAGCGGCGAACAGGCCGCCGGCGACTATGCCTACATGGGCCATATTGCCGTTATCAAAAAGCAATACCAGCGGGCCGTTTATGAGTTCACCAAACTTACCGATCTGGCGGACTCGGTGTACGACGGCTGGCTCAACCTGGGCTTTGCCTATCGCATGGTCAACGACACGGCCAAAGAACTTCTGTCCTATCAGGAAGGCATTCGTCATGTCAAAGACACTCTCGGAGTGCTTCGTCTCAACTACGCGCTGGGAGCTGCGTACGATCTCTCCGGGCACACGGACTCCGCGGTAGCTCTCTTTGAAAAGATTATTGCGCACGATTCCACCCAATCGGAAGCCTATAACGATCTCGGCTACATGCTCGCCGACCACAATCAACGCCTCGATTACGCCAAAGAGTTGATCGCGCGTGCGGTATCTCTCCAGCCGGACAACCCGGCCTATCTCGACAGCTACGGCTGGGTCTACTACCGCCTCGGCGATATCGACAAAGCGCTCGAGTATCTGCGTAAAGCGTCGGAGAAGGCCAAGGATCCAACGGTGTTTGAGCATATGGGGGACGCCTTCAAAGCCGCCAACCAACCCGACAGCGCCAAGGTCTGGTGGGACAAAGCGCTGAAACTCAGTCCGGACAGCAAATCGCTTAAGGAGAAGCTGGGGAGATGAATTCCGTCCGGGCAGTTCGTCGCTCTTTCATACTCTTAACATTAGCATTTGTCGTGTTTGGCGGTTGCGCCGAGGTTCAGCCGCCGCCCGGGGGAGAAGTCGACAAAACCGGCCCAACTGTCCTCCGCACTGAGCCGGTGAATGGCTCTGTGAATGTCGGGCGGGGGAATACCGTCACGATTTATTTCTCAAAAGATGTCAACGAACCGCTCGGCACGAAGGGCGTCTTCATTTCGCCCCGCCCTTCTAAAAACGCGAAAATAAAATGGCGCTCCGACCACCTTGTTATCACGCTACCTGACACCTTCAAGACCAATCAGACATATCTGATATCCGTAACCGCCGGACTGACCGACCTTCGCGGCAACAAGATGGACAGTTCCCTGACAGTCGCGTTCTCAACCGGCCCGGCTCTCGATTCCGGTACCGTAGCCGGCCACGTCTATCAGGAGGGAATGCCGCAGATCGGTACGACCATCGCGCTCTACGATTTGGCCAATTTCAAGGACACCATTCCTTACGATTCGACCTATCCGGACTATATGACGCAATCGGGAAAGGCGGGCTATTTCTCATTCCTCCACCTTCCGTACAAGGAATTTCGCCTCATTGCTTTCACCGACAAAAATCGCAGCGAGCGCTTCAATCCGCTCCGCGAACCGTACGCCGTGCCCGACCGGCCGGTTAAAGTCGGCCAGGGGTACTTCGGCGATCTCAATCTCGGCCTCACGACCTACGATACGACCAAACCGGAGATCATATCCGCCACCTACACTTCAGATCGCATCGTTCGCCTTCGCTTATCACGCCTTGTACCGTTGGAGTATGTGACGTCCCGTTCCGATGCCTTTCGCATCCGCTCGCATGCCGATACGACCGCCTTTCCGCTGCAGGGTATAGCGCAGGCCGGTGAGGAGCAGACCCAAATGATCGACGCCTATTTCGGCGATCTCCCCGACGGTCTGTACCGCATCGCGCTTACTTATGACACAACCAGGCCCGCTCTGAAATTCGACAGTCTGAAAGTAGCTGCCGTCCCGGATAAAGTACCGCCGACGATTGTCACGTTCGTCCCTGGCGCCGCAGCTCCGCTTTTCGTTCGCGATGTCAAAATGCGGATGACCTTTTCGGAGCCGATCGACACAAGCAAAATAAAGGATCAGACCTTTCTTCTCCTGCAAGGCAAGGACTCGCTCATCGGTGTGACCCGCCAATGGGAGGACCCGTTCCACCTGCTGTTCAAGCCGGACAAGCTGTATTCCGGCGCCTCCTATCGTCTCCAGGTTACCGAGTTTGATGTTCTGGATCATGCCGGCAACAGGCTGGGCGACACACTGCGGGAGTATAAGTTCCAGACTCTTAACACCGACTCGCTCGGCACCATCTCAGGCGATCTGGCCGTCGATCTCCCGGGCAAAACCGATAATCCGGTCGTGATGGCCTTCGACAACGTCGTCAAAAAGCAGAAATTCAATCTCACGGTAACCGGGACTCGCTTCACCATCGATGTCCCGGCCGGCAAATATCTACTCTCCGGATTTATCGATTCCGACCGCAACGGCAAACGGAACCTCGGCTCCATCTTCCCGTACTTTCCGTGCGAGACGGCTGCCGATTATCCCGATACGGTCGTCGTGCGTGCCCGTTTCGAGACGACCGGCATCAAATTCGAATTCAAATAAAGCGGCCATCAGCTCCAAGGCTGATGGCCTTCCGCGCCTCTCGACCTGAGGGCGCTGCGTTTACTGCACGTTCGTCTGCGGCGGGGCCCAGACTTTCACTACGACGCGGCGGTTTTTGGCGTTGCCGCCCCCTTCCTTGGGCGCAGCAACCGGCTGATCCTTGCCATACGAAATCACGAACATGCGGTACAACCCAATGCCGTGTTTCAAAGCCAGATACCGCTTCGCAGCATCCGCGCGCCGCTGACCGAGCGTGTAGTTGTACGTCTTCGGACCAATCTGATCCGTGTGTCCGGCAATCTCCACGATCGAATGCTTGGTGTCGGTCATCTTCTGACCGGCCTCGTCAAGAATCTGCTGTGCCACCCCGTCGAGGTCAGCCTTGTCAAACCCGAATGAAATCTCACCGGACCAAATCACCTGATAGTTTTCGAAGCCCGCGGCCTGATTGATCGCCATGTCGGTCTTGCGCGACAGCTCGAGCGAGAGCTTGTCAAGCCGTGCGACTTCGGCTGCCGTCGTATCGACTTTAGTCGAAACTTCTGTGATCCTCGAGTTGGATCTGGCCTCCGAGTCGGCGATCTGCTGGTTCACGTAATCCTTCTTGACTCCACAGGCCGTCAGGAAGACGCTCACCAGCACGCTGAGTAGCATGATCTTTTTCATAAATAAGGACCCTTTTTCAGGACGTTTGACTGTCGTGGTATTACACCATGTTAGCAAAGGGTAGTTCCCACGGCAAGCGGAAAAAGCAGCTTTGCGCCGGAATTTACTGTTTGATGGCGCCCGCCGTTATTCCTGATACTATGCGACGCTGCAACAGGATAAAGAGAACAAGGACCGGAATTACCGCCACCGCCGACCCCGCCATAAGGTGCTGCCAGTCGATAGCCTGATGCCCCTGGAACAGCGCCAGCCCCACCGGAAGGGTGCGAAGCTGCTCACTCGAGGTCAAAATGTATGGGAATAGAAACGAGTTCCAGTTGGTGAAAAACACCTGAATCGCCAGCACCGCCAGCGCCGGCCGGCACACCGGCATTACAACCGTGAATAGTATGCGAAGCTCACCGGCGCCGTCCACGCGCGCCGCTTCCTCCATCGATGGCGGGATCGATTCTATATATTGCTTGACCAGAAATATCCCGATCGGGTTCACCAGCCAGGGGAAAATCAGCGCCCAGTAGCTGTCAAATATGTGTGCCTTCACACAAAGGAGATAGAGCGGAATAATCAGCACATGCGCCGGTATCATCAACACCAGAATGACCGTGACAAACAACGCCCGGTTCAAAAGTGTTGAGTAGCGCGCCATCGTATACGCTACCATGAAACAGAATAGCAGGTTCCCCACCGTCACCACCAGTCCAACCAAAAGCGAGTTAAACAGATATCTCCCCATATTCGTGCGGGCGAACAGATCGACAAAATTGCCGAACGTAAATCCTCCCGCCACCAAGTCGTTACCCGACAACCCGCCCACCGGCATCAACGCCACTCGAAACATCCAGAGCAGCGGAAACACCATGATGAACAACAGAACTATGAGAGCGACATATTTCATTACGTTTAGGGCCGAGTTTCGTCTTCCTACCATACCAACTCCTTCCGTTGCCGAAACAGCAGAAACTGGCCGATGGAGAAAATCGCAATGATTAAGAATAGCACGTACGCCGCTGCCGATGCGTACCCGAACCGAAACTGCGTGGTCAGTCCGGTATCGTATATATAGTAGACAACCGTCGAGGTCTCAAATTTCCCTTTCGTCATAACGAAAATCTCGGTGAACACCTGAAACGACTTAATCGAGTTGATTACCAGAATGTACAGCGCTACGGGCTTGA
>DATKJY010000047.1:0-4335 GCA_035543175.1 Candidatus Acidiferrum sp. | reverse complement strand
AAGTCGGGATGGCAACTGCGGCCAGGATCCCCACCGCCACTATGACGATGATTAACTCGATTAACGTAAAACCACGCTGTCTGCTACTGCAAACTGGAGGCATATATCAAACAACTTCCCAATAAGGACTGTACATGAATTATCGGACATAGACCTATGTGCTTTAGGGGCATAATGATGCCTCAGAAATCGAGCCTAATCTTCAGAGAGCAGTTGGGCAACATACAGTTGTAAAATTGAGGCCGCCCAATGGGCAATGGTTGTTGTAGGATATTCGCCTATGGACAGGCAGGGACCTAAACACTATTTTGGCGGGCAAAAGAATGACAATGGGAAATGACATGGTAAGAACAATATATAGTCGGTCTGATTTGTTTCGTATTCGCCACTATTTCGTCTATCTGCTCTCTGCAGTGTTGATTGGCTGTTCGACGACGGTTGCGCAGACTGCTGAACCACGCGACACCCTGCATACGAATTTCAGACTGGGCGTCGTCATCGTGGTCGACCAGATGCGCCCGGACTACCTCACCCGATTTGCCGATCTTTACACGGGCGGGCTGGCTCGGCTTACCAAGACCGGTATACTCTTCACCAATGCCTATCATGCGCATGCGGCGACGGAAACGGCGGTCGGGCATACTGCAATTTCGACCGGACGATTTCCCGGACATAATGGGATTGTGGGAAACGATTTTTTCGATCGGGAAAATAATCGCACGCTGTATGCGTGCGAGGACTCAACCGCAAAGATACTGGGTAATTCTCTGGCCTCGGGTCGCTCCCCGCGACTGCTACAAGTGGACGCCATTGGTGATTGGTTAAGAGGCGAGTATGCGTCGGCCAAGGTCTACAGCGTGGCGCTCAAAGATCGCGCAGCCATTCTGCTTGGGGGGATCAAGCCGGACGGGGCCTTCTGGTACGATCGGACCTCCGGCAATTTCGAGACCTCCACCTATTACATGCAGCGGTATCCTGCGTGGGTGGATACGTTCAACACCCGGCACGCAGTAGACAGTTTTTTCACCGTAGGTTGGCACAAGCTATTTCCGGACAGCTTCTACACGCGCTCACACGCCGATTCGTTCCCCGGCGAAGGCAATGGAAAGAACATTGTGTTTCCGCATTCCTTTGACACGACGTCCGGGCATCCCAACGCGAGATATTACGACGCCGTCTATGGGACGCCATTTGGTGATCAACTTGCGCTCTCGTTTGCCCGGGCGATGGTCGCCAACACCGAAATGGGCAAGGACAGCATCCCGGACCTGCTGCTGATCAGCTGTTCATCGGCGGATGCGATCGGCCACGCATTCGGTCCGAACAGTCAGGAAATTGAAGATTATTACCTTCGTCTGGACAAATGTCTCGACACGCTCTTTACGTTTCTGGATTCAGCCGTAGGACACGCGTATTACACGGTGACGTTATCGTCGGATCACGGTGTCCTGCCATTGCCCGAGGATCTAGTGGCGGCAGGGATTCCGGCGCGGCGACTTAGTGTCGACACCGTGGTTGCCGCCATCAAGGCGGCTGGGGCTACCTTTCAGACTGCAAACGGGCTGAGCGAAAACCCGATTGCGGAGTGCGAGGATAATGTCCTGCTGAATTACACTTCGTCCCGGATGAAAGGGATGTCGGATGCCACACTGCAAAATATGGTGGCTGCCGCCTTGAGAAAGATTCCGTTTATAGCCGATGCGTATTCGCGGGACGAGCTGCAATCAGGTACGGCGGCTGGGCGCCCCTACGCGGATTTATACATCAACACCTTCAATCCCCTTCACGGACCGGACATTTTCCTGAGATTCCCCGAATACACCCTGGTGACCAGTTCGCCTTACGGCACTTCCCACGGCACGCCGTATTCCTATGATACGGATGTCCCGATTGTCTTTGAGGTGCCTTCGAAAGCTCCGGCAGTAGTGCAGGATCGCGTAAAGACCGTGGATATTGCTCCTACTCTGGCAATTCTACTGGGCGTCATGCCGCCCGATGGAATCGATGGCACTCCCCTGACCCCGGTAGTTGGTCAGATCTCGATAGAGAAGAAGAAGCCGGCCCAGCCCAGACCGACTCATTCCCCGAAGAAATCCCGCAAATAGCCCGCCGGCCCGGGAAATCAGCGGGGCACTAAGAAATTTCCCCAAATACTGGGACATGGCACTTGCTCCCTGGGCCGGGAACGAGTATAATATAGGTCTATTTTAGCCAATCATCCGTAATGGGAAAGGAAGGTCATGTATTCGCTCGGGCAGTCAGTAAGCAGTTTGTTATCGCGATTTTCGAACGTGGCGCGCCTTGCGGCGGTCGCTCTGGTGGTAGTTCTCGCCACAGTGGTATCGGGGCAGGCGCAGGAAAGACAGAAGCCGACCAACCTCAAGGTGCTTGATACGACAATCACTCACGATCAGCTCATGGATATTATGGGGAAATTCACCACGGCCCTGGGAGTCGGCTGCGATCATTGCCACGCCCGGGCTGCCGGAGGCCGGGACCTGGATTTTGCGTCGGACAGTCTGAAGACCAAGTTAGCGGCTCGCGCCATGCTTGTCATGGTCAACAAGATCAACGGCGACTACTTAACCAAACTTCCGGTAGCCGACTCACCGCGTGTAGCGGTTGAGTGTGTCACCTGCCATAGAGGGCAATCAAGGCCGATACTTATCCAGGATGCGCTGAAAATGGCCCGCAAGGAGCACGGCATGAACGGGGTCGATTCTGTCTACCGGGCGCTCAGAAAACAGTATTACGGATCCGATACTTACGATTTCAGCGACCTCGCGCTGGTGCAACTGGCGCTCGACATACAACCGGAAAACAACCAGGACGCATTGCAGATCTTGAAGCTGAATCGGGAATTCAATCCGCAATCGGCGGTCAATGAGTGGGCGGCGGGGCGTGTGTACGTAGAGCTTGCGGACACCGCCAACGCCATCGCGCAGTTTAAGAAGGCGCTGGAGATCAATCCGAGTTACCGCCGGGCCCAGCGGGAACTTCAAATGCTCGGGGCTTCTTCGAAACCGTAGGCAGTGCGCGATTGGAATACGTGCGTACTCCGGCGCCGGGGCTTACCAGGCTTCGGCGCTGAAGCGGGCGATGGTGCCGTTTTCGAGATTGCGACGATAGACCCGAATGAAAAACATGTACGCTATCGCCAGGTAGACCAAGGCCAGCAGAGCGCCCAGCAGAAGATGGGATCCCAGACCCGGAGAAATGGCCCGTGCTGAGATGAGGTGACGCAACGACTCGAAAACGTATGAGGCGGGAATCAATCGAGCGATCACCTGCAGCGCTGTCGGCAGAGTAGTTACCGGATAGAATACGCACGAGAAGATTGACAGTACGAGCGGAATCGGCCAGCCGAGCCATTCTGCTGACGGTCCCAGCCGGAAGATGACACCGGATATGAAAATCCCCATGGCCATCGCGAAAATCAGCAAGATCGCCATAAACGGGATCAGCATCAGCCCGACAGTGAAGACGTTGTAGCCGAAGGCGACTCCGGCGATAATCACCACCATGATAAATCCAGCCAGGCTGGTAACGATGCTCGTAATGACCAGGCCGCTAAGGTACTCTACTATGGTCAGGGGTGACGCGAAGAAATTGACGAAATTCTGACTCCAGACATCCTCGAGAAAACTGGTCATTATCCCCTGCTGGATGCGTACGACAAATCCCCAGAGGACGATGGCGCCGAGGATGGCGGTTATGAGACCAAAGGTCGATTGGCCGATTGAACCAAGATATTTGCTGATAAATCCCCACTGGACGATATCGATAATCAGCCAGAGGAATAGACTCGTGAGACGTGTGGGGTTGCTCTTGAAGAGGAATACCTGACGAAGGAAGACGGCGAAGGCTCTGGTGAGACCCATGTGTTACTCCTCCCTCAGTGACAATGGCTCACGCGCCACGGCAATGAACAGCTCTTCGAGGTCTCCCTTGCCATATTCGGATGGAAGCGCTCGGGGGTTCCCTTCGAGCAGAATGCTCCCGTGTGACAAGAAGAGTACGTGATCGCACACGGCCTCGATTTCGCGCATGTTGTGCGAGGTCCACAGGACCGCTGTTCCGGTTTGCGTGACATAATCTTTAATCGTCTCACGGACGATTTCTGCTACACTGGGATCAAGGGAGGCAGTTGGTTCGTCAAGAAGCAACAGTCGCGGGCTGTTAATAACTGCTTTGGCCAGGCTCAGCCGGCTGAGTTCGCCGGAGGACAGCAATCCGGCTTTAGTCGAAGCAAACTTGACGAGATCGAATTGCGCCAGCAGTTCGTCGATCCGCTCGTGCAGTCGCTTGACACCGTATAGGAGACCAAAAATACGC
>DATKJY010000046.1:0-3617 GCA_035543175.1 Candidatus Acidiferrum sp. | reverse complement strand
GGTTCTGGGAATATCCGAAACGAAATTCCGAAGCAAAGATCGCCAAAATCATTCCGGACCGCCAGAGAAGCGCTACTTGCCAGTCGCATCGACCCGGCGATTGTCGGCGGTAAACCTGCGCGCTGTCGCGTCGATATTACCTATGATTTTGTCCTCGACCGTTCCGGCCGGCCCGTCGCCACGACCGTGCAGTCCGTCGGCGAGGTCTCTCTGAACTACCCGCGCTGATTGCGATTGGCCTTCACGACGGCGTTTTCCCCAAACCTCTTGCCAACCCGCCCCGCACCCGCTATACTCCCCCCGCGCAACCTTGAACCCGAAGCACATCGACGCAATGAGAGCGGTACTCGAAGAAAAGTTTTTCCCGTTCGTCATCAAACCCGGCCGCTACGCCGGTGGCGAACCCGGCCAGGTCATCAAAGACCCAATCGGACGACTCAAGTACCTTCACTGCTACCCGGACAAATACGAACTCGGCCAGTCCTATCCCGGCCTTCAGATTCTCTACCATGTGATCAACGGCGATGACCACTTCCTGTGCGAGCGAGCTTTCGCCATCGACCGCGACGCCGAAGCGCTATTGCGCAAAATTGGGGTCGGTCTCTTCTCCCTCGAAACCGGAAGACCGGCCGCCGATTTCGACGCTATCGGCTTCACTCTTGTCGATGAAACCGTCTACACCAATATGCTGGCCATGCTGGACCTGGCCGGAGTCCCCATCCGCTCCTGTGAACGCACCGACCGCCATCCCATCATCATGGCCGGTGGCCCGGCCGTCTACAACCCCGAGCCGATCGCGCCGTTTGTCGACCTGTTCTTCATCGGCGACGCCGAGCAGGGAATGATTGAGATTCTCAGTCTGTTGCACGGGATGAGCGGCCAGTCGCGCGACGCAAAGCTCAAAGCGATTGTCGAGCAGGTCGAATCCGTGTATGTCCCGTCGTTCTACGATGAAACCCGGAAACCGCTTCACGATTTCGCTCCGCCGAAAATCAAGGCACGGGTGATTCGGGAGTTAAAGCCGGAATACTATCCTTCGCAGCCACTCGTGCCTCTCATCGAAACGGTTCACACGCACCTCCCCGTGGAAATCATGCGCGGTTGTCCGCAGGGCTGTCGCTTCTGCCTGGCTGGCGCCATCTACCGTCCGGTGCGCGTCCGCTCGCAAAACGACATCTTGCAGCAGGTCGATACCCAGGTCGGCACGACCGGGTACGAAGAGATCAGCCTGATGTCGCTTTCGGCAACCGACTACCCCGAACTCGAGCCGCTTGCCGTCACTCTGTCGCGTCGCCTGGAGCCATTGCGAGTCTCGATCAACCTTCCGTCATTGCGCCCCGGCTCCGTCAGTCCCACGCTGTTCGAAGCCGTCAAGCGAGTGCGCAAGAGCGGCATGACCATTGCCCCCGAAGCCGGCACGGAGCGACTGCGTTTGTTCATTCGCAAAGATTTCCCCAACGCCGCCATTTTCGACACCGCTCGCATCGCGTTCGAAAAAGGCTGGACCACGCTGAAACTCTATTTCATGATCGGCCTGCCGACTGAAACCGACGATGACCTCATCGGCATCGCCGACATCTGCCGTGCGGTGGCCCAGATCGGACGTGAATATCCGGGGAAACGGACCATAAATGTCACGCTCTCGACATTCGTACCGAAAGCTCACACGCCATTCCAGTGGGACGGGTTTATCGATGAGCAGGTTACTTCCAGCCGAATCGCTTTCATCAAGCGTAACACGCGAAGCGGCGAGATAAGTTTCAAAATCAACAATCCCCAGTTGGCCATGTTTCAGGGGATCATGGGGCGCGGCGGTCGCGAGATGGCTCCGGCGATTGAAACCGCTTTTCGCAACGGCTGCCGGTTCGACGGCTGGAACGAGGATTTCCAATTCGAAACCTGGCTCGATGCATTCGCGGCTCACGGCGTCGACCCGGCTGTTACCATGCAACCGATTCCCTTCTCGCGTGACCTGCCCTGGTCGCATATCGATAAGGGAGTATCCAGCGACCACCTCATGGCGGAGCGCCAGCGTACCTCGGCGACTCTTCGCGATTTTACGCCCCACCAAACCAATTCCAGTGAAGCGGTGAAAAATGACGAGTACCAGGAGTTCGGCCGAGGCAAGAAGAAGGTAGCCTCACGCAATCTGGCGGCTCCTACCAAAAATCGCGTACGTATCAAGTGGGGGAAATCCGCGCGCTACCGCTACATGTCGCACCTGGATAACCTTCGGTTTATCGAGCGCCTCGTCCGCCGCTCCCGCATGCCGGTGGCGTATAGCCAGGGGTTCAATCCGACCATGAAGGTCTCGTTCGGCCCGCCGTTACCGCTCGGCTTCACCTCCGAAACGGAACTGGTCGATATTACGCTCGAAATCAACGTCATGCCGTATATGATCGATGCGTTGCAGAAGGTCATGCCCGACGGGATCACGATGTTCGACTCTCGAGTGGTCCTTGGCTCCAACGCCTCGCTCTCCGCAGCGCTTAACCGCGTCGTCTACACAGTGCCGATTTCGTACTGGGATGACCGAACTAAATTAGAGTCGCAAATTGCATCGCTGTTGGGTGCAACCATGCTTGAAATCGATAGGGTCGGTAAAGCCGAGACGAAAAAGATGGATATCCGGCCGGCCATCCACAATCTGAGCGTCCAAGATGATCAACTGGTTATGCTTCTCGGTCTCGGCGATGGCGGCTACGCGCGGGCCACTGAAGTTATCCCGCTTCTGGCCGATGGATTGAAAGTCGATCCAATCGCCCTTCCGTTTCACCGAAAAGAGATGTATCGAGTCGAGCCGGATGGACGACTAATCGACGCTATGGAATTATAGACATGACACCTGAGAAGAAAACCGCCGAACCTCAGACCTTCGATCCGGTCCGCGCCGCTGCCATCGAAGCTCTGGCCTTGATTGAAGGCGGAGCCCAGACCGAAAGTGCAGTTGCCGATGTAACGCGCGGCAGGAATTTCCGGCCGCTCGATATTCGCTTTCTCCTTCAGTTGGTCAACGGCGCAACCAAGATGCGCCGAAGGCTCGACCATGAACTCCGCTTCTACCTGGCTCGCCCGGCGATGGAGCTACCGCCGGCACTTCAGAATATTTTTCGTCTCGGTTTTTATCAGATTCTGTTCACCGATCGCGTACCGGCAGCGGCGGCGGTATCGGAATCAGTCAACCTTGCACGGAGGTTTGTTGAGCCAAATCAAGCCGGGCTGGTCAACGCGGTGTTACGCGCGCGCCTTCGCGAACCGCAGAAAGTCAAGTTCGTCAGCCAGGACTCAAATCCTGTCAAGTATCTTGGCGATACCTACAGCTATCCCGATTATTTCGTAGAATACTGCATAAGCGAATTCGGATTTGAACGGGCTGAGCATTTGCTCGAGATGTACAACAGAGCTCCGCATGTGACCTATCGCGTGAATTTTCTGAAAGCCAAGCCCGACGAAGTCGCGCACCAGTTGCAGGAAGCTGGGATTGAATTTTCCTACGGCAAATTTCTCCCGGAGTTCATGCATATCGAATCGGCCGGCCTTCCCCTGGAAGACCAACTGCTGTCAACCGGCAAAGTGTTCGTGCAGGACGAATCCGCCGGCCTTCCGATTCGCCTCCT
>DATKJY010000045.1:0-2957 GCA_035543175.1 Candidatus Acidiferrum sp. | reverse complement strand
GATTCACCAGTGTGATCGTACCCTTGCGGTCGAGCGAAATAATCACGACTTCGACCACCTGGAGGTATTGCCGGGCTCGATCTCGCTCCGCTTTGATGATATCGCGTGCCTTGATACGGTCCGTAATGTCGGTGGCAAAGGCCAGGGTCACGGGACCGTCAGCCAATTGCACTCTGGTGACGGCGACATGAACCGGAAACTGCGTTCCGTCGAAACGCAAGCCGGTGACTTCGTATTCACTGGGTACAGGCATTCCCTGCTCGTGCTTGTGAAGATATTCCGTAACCTGCACGCGGCTCTGCGGCGCAAATTGCTCGATTATGGGATAGCCGATGATCTGGTCGATGCGTTCCGCGCGAACCATGCGAAGATATCTCGTGTTTGCATAGAGCATTTTCCCGGCCCGGCTATAGCCTATCGGAAGTGGCGCTTCCTCGATCAGCGTCCGAAGTCGTTCCTCGCTTTGCCGAAGAATCACTTCGGTGCGCTTTTGCTCGGTAATATCGCGGGTGATGCCTCCGGCCCACAGTTGGTCGCCGGTTGTAGACGCAAAGATTGTGGTCTGGAGAGTACAGCGGACGCCATCGGGACGAATTATCGGCTCCTCGATAAGGCGTAACAGGCTGTCACCCTCGGCCAAGCCGCCGAGTAGTCTCCGCTTCGCGGTTTCAACGAAATCGGGGTTCCTCAATTCCGGCGGACAAAGGCGAAGTTGCAAGTCCCACAGTGGTTGATCGATCGCTTCGCCTCGTGGTATGCCGGTAATCCGCTCCTCAGCCTTATTCCACTCCTGAACTCTTCCGTTTCGGTCGACGATGACGATGCCGTCTTGTGAATTGGTAATGAATTGCCGGAGGCGTGCTTCGCTGGTATGCAGGGCCTGTTCAAACCGCTTCTGCTCTGACAAATCGACCGCAATTCCGGTGAAGAACTGCTTTCCATCGACCATCAGGCTCACGGCGGTACAATAGTACGGGACCCACCTGCCGTCCTTAGTCCTGATGTTAGCCTCCAGAGCTACATAACCAGTATCTCTAATATTCTCGAGCGCGTTCGTGATTCGAGGTATATCCTCCTCAGAAAACCATTCAAACAAATGCAGGTTGGCAAGTTCTTCGGCGGAATATCCGGAGACCTCTTCGGAGCGCTTGTTCCAGCGGACAAGTTTCAATCGATCATCGTACTCGTACACGAGAAACGGCGCGCTCTCCAAAACCGCGTCGGTAAAACCTCTTTCGCGCTGGGCCGATTCTTCGGCCTGAACATGGGGCGTAATGTTATGGCACAGCGCCATAAGGCGGGTGCCACCGTTGTGCGCATGCTTCACCATAACCATGGCTATTGTTGCAATAAGCCCATTCTTGCCCACATATTTCGTGCGACAATTGCGAACAGAACCGCGCGCGAGGCAGTCGACGATCGCCTGGCGCATAGACTCCCGTTCCGAATTGAGCGTCCACTCGGAGATATTCCGGCCGAGAATCTCAGTGACCTGTTGATGACCCGAAAAGGAGACGTACTGTGAGTTGGCATCCAGCACGCAACCGTTCTCATCGAGGATCACATAGCCGACGCCATTAGCATCGATCAGCGTCTGATATTTGCGTACTTCCTCCCGAAGCCCCGAGAGGTCCGAGTCAGGTATATTGCGGTCTTCCGGTAGGTTCATAAGCGACCCCGTAATCGTTCCCTTTTGATAAGAGCATGTCGAAAGAGCACATGGACGAATATGTCAAGGTAGCATGAATGGCCCTCGAAGGCAAGGCTATGTTTGGCGGGAGACGGACAGGTCAGGAACAAAGGTGTCCGATGCCTCCGTCCGATCGCGTTAAGGGGCAGCGTTACGTGCGCCGGTGGACTTCCTGGATCGAAAGAACAGACATATCGCCGCGACGGATGGCCTTGACCGCTTCGACCGCCGCCGACGCCCCTGAAAGTGTCGTAATGCATGGGATATTGTGCTGGATGGCAGCCGTACGGATAGCCCAGCCGTCTTTAAACGACGTTTCACCCAACGGCGTGTTGATGATCAGGTCTATCTTCGCGTTCTTTATCAGGTCGACACAGTTCGGACGCCCTTCGCTGGTTTTGAGCACGCTCTCCACTTCAAGACCCATGTCTTGAAGAAATGTCGCGGTTCCGGTGGTGGCAATCAGTCGAAATCCCAATCCGGCAAACTGTCTGGCAATCGGCAAGAGGCCCTTCTTGTCAAAATCGTTCACGCTCACCAGAATGCTGCCGGAGCCAGGCAACATCAGACCGGCCGCCAGCAGAGCCTTATAGAACGCGGTACCAAAATCTTCGCCGGAGCCCATGACCTCGCCGGTCGACCGCATCTCGGGCGAGAGTTTCGGGTCGACTCCCGGAAATTTGATGAATGGGAAAACCGGCGTTTTCACGAAATAGCGCGGAACGGACAGGTCCTTGGTCATGCCCAGTTCTTTCAGCGTCTTTCCCAGCATTAACTGAGTGGCAATCTTGACCAGCGGCACACCGGTCGACTTGGCCACATACGGAACAGTACGCGAGGCTCGCGGATTTACTTCAAGAACGTAGAGCTTCCCCTGTGCGATAGCATACTGGATATTCATCATACCGATCACTCGGAGTTCCCGTGCGAGTAAACGCGTCACCGCTATGATTTCGGCCAGGTGCTGTTCGCCGATCATGTAGGTCGGAAGCACCGAACTGGAATCTCCGCTATGCACACCGGCCTCTTCAATGTGCTGCATAACGCCGGCGATGATGCAGTCGGCGCCGTCGCCGATGGCGTCGACATCGACTTCGAACGCGTCCTCCAGGAACTTGTCAACCAAGACCGCCTGTCCCGGTGCCGATTCGAATGCGGCGTTAAGATACTTGTGGAGCCGGTCTTTACCATAGGCGATTGCCATCCCTCGCCCCCCAAGGACATACGAAGGGCGAAGAAGGAGCGGGAAGCCGAGTTGAATGGCTGC
>DATKJY010000044.1:0-4636 GCA_035543175.1 Candidatus Acidiferrum sp. | reverse complement strand
TATGCTCGAGTCCTCGTGGAAAGGGTGGAACGCAACACACAGGAGAAGAGACAGGTGCGACGTGTCTTCGGTCTCGGAGATAGGCTTGCCAAAATACTTCGGATTCGGTTCTTTGGAATGCCAGACGTCGAAATGAAACTCTCCACCGATCGCAGGCGTCACCTCTGGTTCCGGGTGATAGCCAACCCAGCGTACATAGCAGCCAAGTTGAAGGAAAGTAAGGGCAATAGCCGCAACAACTAGCAGCAGAGTGTAGCGCGGAGATTGGTCTCGATAGCTGGGTCTACGTAGCTCGTCAAGTCTCATACTGGCACCTACCTTAGTAAGCCATAACCCTCGTGTAGCTCTGGCAAAAAACGCCTCAGTTTGAATACTAGCTGCCGAAGCACGGGTAGCCCACCTTTACGAGGCGAATTTCCCTGTCGGGCTTGTGTCGGGCGGGGTCGCCCGACAGCACAAAAACCCACCGCATAGCGGTGGGCCACCGCGGCGTCGGTCATCTTGGCGTTTCCTCTTTCAGCATCCCATACACATAGTAATCACGAAATTTCCCGCCTCGGAAGCGGCACTTGCGAAGGAGCCCTTCGCGCGTGAAGCCAAGGCTCTCCACCAGGCGCTGAGGCGGGATGTTCTTTATCGAGATAAATGCGTACACGCGGCGGAGTCTAAGCTTTCGGAATGCGAACTGGAGCGCAAGTAGCATCGCCTCCGTCATCAACCCCTGTCGCCAATGGGAACGAGCGAGAACGCAGCCGATTTCGGCGTTTTTGTGGGTTTTGTCTATCTCGAAAAGACTGACTACTCCGATTATTCCGCTCTGACCCTTCAATTCGATTGCGAGCGTATATCGCGTGCCCGTACGGGCACCAATCTGCGCTGCTTTGATAATCTGTCGTGCCTTCGCAAGCGTCGCTGGATATTCGGTGAAGGTGAGACGGCACACTTTTCGGTCGTTGCGGATATCGCGAAGATCGACCGCATCCTCCAAGGTCAAAGGCCGAAGGGTGACGCGTGGGCCGGTGAGGATAAGTGCTTTGTCGATCATATTTCGATACCAAATTTGTCCTAAGATAAGGGGTGGCCCACCTTCACGAAGTGGGCTTCGCAGTCACGCGGCGGTGCGGACACCCGGCCTTCATCGCCCACCGGTTCCAGCGGTCCCACCTGGAGTTTCAATCAACCGCTTCACGTGTCCTGGCACATCCTCATCGGAAAGATTGGGCGTTTTGAGTGTCTGCTTGTAGGCTGCAAACAAGATACTTGGATCAACGTCGAAACTCAGAACCTCTCGCGCGACCAGCAGCATCCTGTCATACCTGAGCGCCTCGAAGTAGGCCGATGAGCGCGTCTCCCCAGGGCGTACTAGCGGCGTGTGATCAAAGGCGTCCTCGACATCGTCCCAGATTGCATTAAGTTCCGAAGCCGCAAACGGCAAGGGCGGCCAGACCTTGCTTAAGTTTTCGTGGTCATTTATAGTCCCGCTAGTTATACCCTCTACTATTGCTAACAAGAGTGTGCGTTCCTTCTGAAATTCCGCGTTACTGGTCATGTGATTGACTCCTCAACACAATCTATGTGTGATGGGCGGGGTCGCCCGACAGCACTTGAACCTACCGCTCTGCAGTGGGCAACCGGGGCGATCACTCACTCCTTCGTATCCGGAAATCCTCTTTCAATATCGAATACAAATAACTGTCACGCCAGTGGCGGTGGTGAAGGTGGCTGGCGCGGAGGCGCCCTTCGCGGACAAATCCGCATTTCTCTACCATCTTTCGCGAAGCCACATTCTCCACGAAAATATGCGCGTATACCCGCTTCAATTTGAGCTCATCAAACGCATACTTCAGCATCGCCTTCATCGCCTCCACCATCAGGCCGGTCCCGCGATATGGCTTCCCGATCCAGCAACCGATCTCGGCATTCTTCATCCTTCGGTCAATCTTGTGCATGCCGATCCCGCCGATTACCTCGCCGGTCTCTTTCAGAACGATGCCGCAGCCGATATTGGTCGGACTCTTCTGATGGGCCCATTTCCTGGAATTCTTGATGAACACGTGAGCGTCGCTGAGCTGATACGGCCACGGAATAAGCAGCCATCGGCCATTCTCCGGATCGCGGATATATCGACAGAGCGACTCCGCATCGGAGTGTCGCAGAGTGCGCAGATTCACCCGTTTGGCTTTGATGAGGAGGGGCATTACTTTCGCAAGTCCTCTCTTAATATCGAATACAGGTAGCTGTTTTTCCAGCGTTTGTGGTGAAGATGCCCGCAGCGAACGCGGGCTTCGCGTACGAACCCGCATTTCTCGACCATCTTTTGCGAGGCGATATTCTCGACATATATGTGCGCATGCACCCGCTTGAGTTTGAGTTCATTGAAGGCATACCGAAGCACCGCATACATGGCTTCAACCATCAGGCCGGTGCCCCGGAATGGTTTCCCGATCCAGCAGCCCACCTCGGTATTTTTCATCCGGTAGTTGATCTGGTGAAGACCGACGCCGCCGATTATCTCACCGGTCTGTTTGTATTCGATGCCCAGGACGATCGTTTTCTGTTCTTTGCGTCGGGCTAAGTTTCGCGAACGGCGAATAATGGTCGTAGCGTCGCTGAGCTTGAAGGGGTGCGGAATGAACGTGCCGCGGCTGACCGCGCGATCTTTAGCGTATTTCGCAAGCGATTTTGCATCCGATTCCCGCAGAGTGCGAAGGTTGAGGTTTTTGGATTTGATCAGGTAGCGCATGCATGTCTCGCAAATCGATTCCCAGAGGGCAATATCAACAATTCGGCTTCGCCCCGCAAGCCAAACAGACTGTTTGACTTGCCTCTATGACGGGCGTATATTCGAGCCCAAGTGGGTTAATTGTACAGGAGAATGTCCATGAAGCCGATTTCCGTCAAAGCGGCACACGGCACCGAAATCTCGTGCAAAAGCTGGCATCAGGAAGCCGCACTCCGAATGCTTAATAATAATCTCGACGCCGAAGTCGCTGAAAAACCGGAAGAACTGATTGTCTACGGCGGGTCCGGGAAGGCTGCCCGAAACTGGGAATGCTACAGGGCGATTGTCAAATCGCTCCAGTCACTCGAAAACGACGAGACGCTCCTGGTTCAATCCGGCAAGCCGGTCGGGATATTTCGGACATTCGAACACGCCCCACGAGTCTTGATCGCCAACTCTCATCTGGTCCCCAAATGGGCGACCTGGGAGAAATTCCGCCAGCTCGAGAAACTCGGCCTCATCATGTATGGTCAGATGACTGCCGGTAGCTGGATTTACATCGGCACGCAGGGCATTCTTCAGGGAACCTATGAGACGTTCGCCGCGGTCGGAGACAAGCATTTCAACGGCGATCTGTCCAACCGATGGATTCTCACCGGCGGCATGGGGGGGATGGGTGGCGCCCAGCCCCTTGCGGCGACCATGAACGGCGCCTCGGCGCTCATAGTCGAAGTCGACGAGGCCCGCATCAACCGCCGTCTCAAAATCGGCTACTGCGATGTCAAAGTGAAAGACCTCGACAAGGCGTTGAAGTTAATCAAAGAGCATACCAAATCCGGCGAGCCGGTTTCAATTGGGCTGGTCGGCAACTGCGCCGAAGTTTTTCCGGAGATATTCCGCCGGGGGGTTGTGCCGGATATCGTCACCGACCAGACATCGGCGCATGACGAGTTGAACGGCTACATTCCCGAAGGCCTGACAGTCGCCGAGGCCGAGCGTCTTCGCAAAACGGACCCCAAGGCCTACATGAAGCAGGCGTATGATTCGATGGTGAAGCACTGCGACGCTATGATCAAGTATCAGCAGGCAGGGTCGATTGTGTTCGACTACGGCAATAACCTCAGAGGGCAGGCCGAAGTCGGCGGCCTCAAGAACGCGTTTGCGTTTCCGGGATTTGTCCCGGCCTATATCCGTCCGTTGTTTTGCGAAGGGCGCGGCCCGTTCCGCTGGGCGGCGCTTTCCGGCGATCCCAATGATATCGCAGTGACCGACGACATTATTCTGACTAAATTCGCGTACAACAAGCCGCTGGTCCGCTGGATCACCAAGGCCCGCGAGCGAGTTCCGTTCCAAGGGTTGCCGTCACGCGTGTGCTGGCTCGGCTATGGTGAGCGCGCGGAGTTCGGCGCCATCATCAATGACTATGTCAAGAAGGGGAAGATCAAGGCGCCGGTCGTTATCGGTCGCGACCACCTTGATTGCGGCTCGGTGGCTTCACCGAATCGCGAAACCGAGGGGATGATCGATGGTTCCGACGCGATTGCCGATTGGCCACTGCTGAACGGATTGCTGAACTGTGCTTCGGGCGCCAGTTGGGTGTCGATACACCACGGTGGCGGGGTAGGAATCGGAAGTTCCATTCACGCTGGGATGGTAATAGTCGCCGATGGCACCAAGCAGATGGCGGAACGTCTCAACCGCGTTTTGACCAACGACCCTGGCACCGGGATTATGCGGCATGTCGATGCCGGCTACAAAGAAGCGATCGCGTTCGGCAAGAAGAACAAAGTCAAAATCCCAATGCTGAAGTAGGCGCAGTCTCACACGGAATTCGTATGTCCGCCCAGACGCAGGCAACATTACTAATCGAAAATATCGGCCAGCTTGTCACGATGCAGGGCCCGGTCCCGCGTG
>DATKJY010000043.1:0-5903 GCA_035543175.1 Candidatus Acidiferrum sp. | reverse complement strand
ACACCTTCCTGACCGGGGCGCTGGCTTCGGAGAACGGTCGCATGGCGCAGCCGACGCCGGATCACTATCTTCCACTGCTTTATGCATTCGGCGCCGCCGACACCGCCGATCCGGTGTCATTTCCTATTACCGGCTTCGATCTGAGTTCGCTGTCCATGCGCGCGGTGCGGTTTGGTTGAGCCGAGGATTCGGATTTGGAGAGAGATACATGAAATGGGTCACACGCTCTCATGTCCATGTCGACCGGGTCGCCTGTCCCTGGCTGATTACTCGGTTCATAGATTCGGATGCCGAATTCCTGTTCGTTCCCAAATCACAGGTTGACGAAGTCGCCCGGCGCGACGGAGCTATCCCCTTCGACGCCCCCGGTGTGGAACTCGGCCATCGCGATGGCAAATGCTCGTTCGAAACCATCATCGAAAAATATGGCCTGACGGACAAAGCCCTTCTCCGCCTGGCTAAGATTGTCCACGCCGCCGACACCGACCAACTCGAGTCCGATCCGATCGCGGCCGGGTTCGAAGCGATCGCGGTTGGCTACAGCCTTCGCTATCCCGATGACCACGAAAATCTCGTACGCCAGTTTGAAGTGTACGACGCTCTGTACGCCTGGTGTCGTTTGGAAGTAACCAGGCGTGGCTGACGACTTCTGCCTTTCAATCAAGCGCGTTCTCCACAAGATTCCTCGTGGTCGTGTGGCCACGTACGGCTTGATCGCCGCTATGGCCGGAAACCCTCGCGGGGCACGGCAAGTCGTACGAGTGCTGCATTCGTCCGCCGAAAAGGAGAAACTCCCCTGGCATCGTGTCATCAACGCTCAAGGGCGAATCTCGCTTCCCCACGGCGCCGGCTATGAACTGCAGAAAGCGCTTCTGAAACGCGAAGGCGTCCGCTTCGACCGCACTGACAAGGTCGATTTTGACAAATTTCTGTGGGCGTCCCTGGCAAACCGTTCCCACAGGAAGACACCCCGCAACGAGTGACCCGTTACACTCTGTTACGATCCCGGTCTTGAATACGTGTCCGCCATTTTCGCACGGCAGTAGCTGGCTTCATGCGACGCCCGTTCTCCTAATATGATGTGATTCAACAAAGACGGCTCGCCGAGCGAGGGCAGTACTACTTCTCATTGCCCTTCGTCAAAGAAATTGCCCAGCCTAATAGCGGTCAATATGGCTCTTGATTCTCGACCAAACTACCAATATAGTCGAAACGTATAATGCACATGCCTCAGCCCAATACCACCGCTCCGCGGACGCAGAGCATTATTCTCGATGCCGCCGAACATCAGTTCGCGCGCTTCGGATATCACAAGGTGACGATGGAGGAGATCGCCCTCGACGCCGGTCTGAAGAAGGCATCGCTGTATTACTATTTCCCCACCAAAGATGAGTTGCTTGAGGCAGTGGTCGGGCGCAAGCGGGATGAATTCCGCCAGAAAGTAGATAAACTCCTGGGGCAGGAAGCCCCCAGCCACGAGCGGATCAAGGCCTATGCCAGGATCCGCCTCGAGTATTTCGACGAACTCATCGCCCTCCGCATGTACGAAAGCAGACCGATCGCGAGAAACCGACCCGTGCTGAAAGAAATGTTTCTTCATCACTCGCAGCAGGAACTGGAATGGCTGACCAGATTGTTTCTGGATGGCGGTCGAAACGGCGAATTCGAGGTCCGCTCGGCCGGTCGCGTAGCCGCGCTGTACCTTCATATCATGCAGGGTCTGCGTCTTCGCTATATGCGCACGCTTGAGGATAACGGTTTCGACCCCGAAGTGGCCGCGCAATCCCGTCGGGAATTCGGAGCCGTCACGGAGATATTTTTAAAGGGGATAGAAATCAGAACTGCCGGGGGTGGAGAGCGAAACGGCCCGGCTGCAAAATAGTGAATGTCATATGAGGCGAACGGTGGAACTATGAAGACAAGAGCGAAAATCCTCATTGGGGCAATCCCCATAATCTTGGTCGTGATCGTGGTATTGCGTATTGTGTCATCCGACGCCCATGTCGACACCCGGCGCCAACCGCCGGCGCTGGTGAAAGTCGAACAACCGGTCCGGCAAGCGATCCTGCAGACAATCGATCTCAGCGGCGATGTTCTTCCAATCCAGCAGGCTCAGGTGTACGCCCGGGTAACCGGAAATCTTCAGGATGTCCTTGTCAATATCGGCGACCGCGTGAATACCAACCAACTCATGGCTCGCATTGATACGACCGAGCTGGCGCAGCAATATCGCCAGGCGCTGGCGACCTACGAGAACGCGCTGGCCGTCTACGAGCGGGACAAGTCGCTTCTCGACGGTAAACTCATCGCTAAGCAGGATTTCGATGACGCAGAAACCGCTATGCGGGTGGCCAAAGAGAACGCTGACGCCGCCAAAACGAAACTTGATTATGCCGAGATCACCGCGCCGTTTTCCGGCTATGTGACGCGAAGATTCCTCGATCCCGGCGCGCTGGTTAGTTCGACCAGTACTACTCTGTTTACACTGGCGGACATCGATGCCGTCAAAATCATGGTCAATGTGCTGGAGAAGGATGTTCCGAAGACACACGAAGGGACCAAAGCGCAGGTGCAAGTCGACGCCTATCCGAACCAGACATTCGCAGGAGCCATTGCGCGCATAAGCCAGCAATTGGATCTGGATACGCGAACCATGCCTGTTGAAATCGACATCCCCAACAAAGATCACACCCTCAAGCCCGGAATGTTCGCCCGCGTTTCCCTGCTGCTTGGAGAGAAAGCCGACGCTCTGACCGTCCCGACGCAGGCCATCCTGAAAGATCAGACCGGCCCGTATGTTCTGGTGGCAAGCAATGGCATGGCGCGCCGCGCTGCCGTACAGATGGGCGCCGAGCAACAGTCCCGGACCGAGATCCTCTCCGGTATTAACGAGCAAGACAGCGTTATTACCACCGGCCAGCAATTCGCTCGGGTCGGCGGTCCGATAACCATTCAACCGTAGGCATCCGTTATATGTGGCTCACCCGACTGGCTCTTCGCTATCCGATTTCTACCTTCCTGATCGCCGTCACCATTTTAGTGCTCGGCTTCGTGTCGTTCAGCCAGCTTCCCATCGACCTGCTCCCGAACATCTCGATACCGGTAGTCAGCACGATTACGTTCTACAGCGGCGCCGGCCCGCTCGACATGGAGCAAGCTGTGACCGTATTCGTCGAGCGAGCGGTCAGCTCGGTTAACAATGTCAGTTATGTACAGTCATCGACTCGTGAGGGGATATCCCAGGTCCGCGTCAATTTCAACTGGGATGCCAATCTGGATGTGGGCCTTGTCGATATCGTCCAACGCGTCAATCGAATCATCAACCAGCTCCCAACCGGCGTCTCTCAGCCGGTGGTCGTCCGGTTTGATATCACCAGCGTGCCGGTCTGCAATGTCGCCGTAGCCGGCGACATGGACGAGCGCGACCTGTACGATCTTGCCCTCAATACTATCGAGCCGCAGATTGAGCACCTCGACGGTGTCGCCTCAGCCGCTGTCTCAGGTGGACGAGTTCGAGAAATTCACGTCCTGCTGGAT
This sequence comes from Candidatus Acidiferrum sp., assembly GCA_035543175.1. Lineage (GTDB taxonomy): Bacteria > Zixibacteria > MSB-5A5 > GN15 > FEB-12 > DATKJY01. Next base: position 2,366 of record DATKJY010000043.1, on the reverse strand, counting down.
CGTGACCGCATTCAAGCCCTTCAGCTACCGGTGCAGGCGGTGCTGGACGCAGTTGCCAACTCCAACCTGATTATTCCTTCCGGTGACCTCAAGACCGGAATTTTCGACTATTCCCTGAAAACCGAGAGCCGCTTTAGCGTCGTTCAACCTCTGGGCGACGTCGTCATCAAGACGGTCGGCGGAGTACCTATACACATTCGCGATGTCGGCAAGGTCGAAGACAGCTATCAGGAGCAGACCGAAATTGTCAGAGTCGACGGCAAACCGGGCGTCAACCTGAGCGTGCAGAAATTGGCCAACGCTAATACGATCGCGGTCGTTGACAATGTCCTTAAAACGCTGCCGCATCTCATCGGCGTCCCCCCGAATGTCAAGATGACCCTGTCATTTGACCAGTCCATCTACATCAAACAGACAATCTCCGGTCTGCAGCACGAAGCACTGATCGGCGCCATCCTGGCCATGATTATAATCATGGCCTTCCTCCGCAACATGCGCGGCACGCTTATCATCATCGTCGCCATTCCGCTGTCGATTCTGATTGCCTTCATCTGGTTCCGCTTTGGTAACGTCACCCTCAATATTATGACCTTCGGCGGCCTGGCGCTGGCGGTAGGAAGGTTGGTGGACGATTCGATTGTCGAATTGGAAGCAATTTCGCGACACTATAATGAGCAGAAGAAAGACCAGACCAAACTTCAGGCTACTCTCGAAGCGGCCAGAGAAGTTGCTTCCCCGATTTTCGTCTCCACGCTCAGCACGGTTATCGTGTTTCTGCCCATCGTGTTTGTCACCGGCATCGCCAAGCTGCTGTTCGTGCCGTTAGCCATCACCATCACGGTCGCCCTGTTCGGCTCGTTCTTCATCTCGCGTACCGTGACGCCATTGATGTGTCTGAACCTTCTGCCGCCCGAAAAGAAGCTCGATCGTGAGTCTCGCCGCCTATCGGAACGCTTGCGGGTCACGGCGCACGATACGATCGAATGGATAGATGAATGGTACGCCCTGCGGTTGCGCTGGGCCCTGAATCATCGCCGATTAATTGTCTTCGGCATTGTCGGTATGGCTTTAGCCTCGCTCGTGCTCGTCAAGTTCATCGGCACCGAATTTTTCCCGGATCAGGATGAAAGCCAGTTCGGCATCACCGTGAAACTCCCGGTGGGCACCCGGGCCGAGGTGACCGAGCAGTATTGCGAAAAGCTGGAAAAGGTCCTGACGGACAACATTCCCGAAATGCAGGCCATGATCACCGATGTCGGCGTGCCGGCCTCCCGAAGCGGCAGTCTTTTCAGCCGCAACTCCGGAAGTCATGGCGCGAATATTCGCGTGGCTTTAATCCCTGGCGATCAACGCAAGCGGAGCGTCTTCGACATCGTCAAAGCCATTCGCCCAAAACTCGCGGCTATTCCCGGCGCCTCCATCTACATCACGCCCGGTGGATTCCTGCGCTTCCTGCTCAATTTTGGCTCATCCGCGCCCCTGGACGTTGAAATCCGCGGGTTTGACCTCGTTGCGGGCTCGGATCTGGCCAAAAAGGTCTCGGCGATTATGCGTTCTGTTCAAGGGGCTACCGATGTCCAGGTTAGCCGCGAGGACAACCTGCCGGAGCTTCGAGTACACATCGATCGCGAGCGCGCGGGCATTCTGGGTATCAGCGTTGCCGAGATCGCCAACACCATCAATACTATGATCGACGGCACCGTCGCATCCCTCTATACGGATCCGGTTAACGGAAATCAGTACAATATTCTGGTCCGTTTGAGCGAGAATTTCCGGTCCCGCATCGAAGATCTTCAGAACGTTGTCCTCGCCACCCCCAGCGGACAGCCGGTCCTGCTCGGAAGTGTCGCCACAATCACCAAGGCCGCCTCACCGGTGCAGATCGACCGCAAGTATCAGCAGCGACTCATCGAAGTTACCGGCAACGTCCAGGGGCGCGACCTCGGCAGCGTGGCCGCCGATATCCAGAAACAGCTCGACACGCTGACCCTTCCTCCCGGCTTCGAGGTCAAACAGACCGGTAACGTCGAACAACAGAAGCAAACCTTCAAAGTTCTGGGTCTGGCTTTGGTGCTGGCCGTGCTGCTGGTCTATGTCGTGATGGCGTCGCAATTCCAGTCGCTGGTCGACCCGTTCATTATCATGTTTACCGTGCCGCTAGGTGTCGTGGGTGTGCTATGGATGCTTTTCCTCACCGGCACCACCCTTTCGGTGACTTCGTTCCAGGGCGTCATCATCATGATCGGCATCGTGGTGAGTAACGGCGTGCTTTTGGTAGATTACACCAATCGCCTGCGTACGCGTGGACTTTCACTCCACGAGGCCGTAGTCACTGGCGGCAAGACGCGACTTAAACCAATCGTCAT
>DATKJY010000042.1:0-4820 GCA_035543175.1 Candidatus Acidiferrum sp. | reverse complement strand
AAATGACAGCAAGCTTCCGGTGTACGCAGGGTGACGTACAATCCCATATATTCCGGAGGTCATGAGACGATGTCCGCCTGCGATGCTGACATCGGTCGTGAAAAACGTCCGCAACGTCAGTATCGCTGTCCACCGGATAATCAGTCCGACGACGATGAGAATCAGACCGCAAATAGACACTTCAGCTGCCCCGGCCGATACGTATCCCAGGCCGCGCGAGCCGGTATAGCAGCCCAACGAGACTGCCGGAACTATGGTTAACCACAACAGACGAAGCGAATGTCTGTCCAACCTGCCGGAGCTTCTCCCTTTAGAATGCAGTAACCGGCCTAGCAGGATCTCGGATACACACCAGGCCAGGGATATTAGAATTGACAGCCTGGGAACACTTGACCAGACGATCATAGCAATACCCGGTCGGACTTGGATGTAATTCCCTCAAACTGCTCCGACTGGTGCATGACGCACCTGCAGAAGCCGTGGAAGATCGCACAGATGCCCCCCATCAGCGAAAAAATACCCCAGAATAGCGGGCGACCCAATATGTGCGCCAACCGCGGTTGCGAATATGGCAGGAGCAAAACTCCCCACGTTATCAGATAGGCCCCGATCACAACACAGGCATGACCGAATACCAGTGTCGCAACCCGGTTCCGGCTGAGCGCCAGATATACGAGTGAAGCACCAATGACTATCGGCACGATTCCACCAACAGCGGATGCCGACACAACAGCCCATATTCCTATGGCAACAAGCACAGCACCAAGGGCGCCTGTTATTCTGGTAGGCTTCATACAGGTTTATCTCCCAGCTAGATTGCGATGCCATTTAAGACAGCAGCCGTGGATTGATTCGCATGCCATGGGCTGCGTCAATCCCGTTGAAGCGGACTCGACGTCAGGGCGCCACTTGCTTTGAAATACGCGCTATCCGCCAAAAAGTTGCCTCCGCCCCCATCAAGGCAACGGATTCTGCTCCCACGCTCGGAGCAATACCTCGGCGCTTCTCCAGATTCCGCTCACAAATCATAATACAGCTCAAACTCGTGCGGCGTGGGGCGAACCCGGATCGCCGCCACTTCCTTTCGTTTAATTCTGATCCAGTTCTCGAGCAGATCCTCAGTGAATACTCCACCTTCCATCAGGTAATCGTGGTCCCGTTCGAGCGCATCGAGCGTCTTGTTCAGCGAAGTCGGCAACTGGTGAATTTTCGCCAGCTCGGAGGCTGGAAGCTTCTCCAGATTATGGTTGTGCGGCTCCCCCGGATCGATCTTGTTTTTGATCCCATCCAGCCCGGCCATCAACATGGCGGCATACGCCAGATATGGATTCATCGTGCCGTCAGGCGGTCGGAACTCGAGCCGCATTTTCTTCGGATCCCGCTGGTATCCGGGAATGCGAATGCACGCCGTGCGATTGCCGGTCGAAAACGTCCCAGCCACCGGCGCTTCAAAACCGGGCACCAGACGCTTGAATGAATTTGTCGATGGATTCGTGAACGCCAGTACCGAATCGACATGCCTCAACAGCCCGCCAATATAATGCAGCGCGATATTCGACATCCGGCACGGACCCTTTTCGTCGAGGAAAATCGAGCCTTTCTCGTCGGCGAGATACTGATGCACATGCAATCCCGAGCCAGGCTCATTGAACAGCGGTTTCGGCATAAACGTGGCCGATTTGCCGCTCCGGAAACAATGATTCTTGATGATGTACTTGATGAGCATGGTCTGGTCGGCCATGAGCAGAAGCGGCGAAAATGTCACCTCGATTTCATGCTGCCCGGCCCCCCCCACCTCATGGTGGTGATACTTGAGCCCGACGCCTGCTTCAGCCAGTATTGCGGAAATCTGGGAGCGAAGGTTGTACGTCCGGTCCATCGGCGGCGCCGCATGATATCCCTTCTTGTATGGAATCTTGTAGCCGAGACTCTCCGCGTCCTGCGCTGCGTTCCAGGCAGCTTCGGCAGTGTCCAAATAATAGTATGCCGACTCCGGACCCTGGAAAAAATTGACCTTGTCAAACACGTAGAACTCAAATTCCGGCCCTAATATGCACTTCGTCCCCTTCACGATTTTTGACAGGTACTTCTCGGCGTCGCCGGCCACACGGCGCGGATTGCGCGAATACGGCACCATCCGCTTGTCGACTTCCATGATGTTGCCGAGCATGGAGAGCGTGGGGCGCTCGAAAAACGGATCCATAAACGCAGTCTCCTGATCCGGAATCATGATCATATCCCCCTGCTCGATCGATGAGAAACCGGGCATCGAGGATCCATCCACACCGACGCCAAACGTAAATAGATCATCGTTGAGCGACGACCCCGGAAGCGTGATGTGGTGCCAGAAACCGAGCAGATCGGCAAACTTGAGGTCGATATATTCGGGTGTATGTTGTTTGGCCAGTTGGGCCGCTTTGTCCAGTTTCACGGAACTCTCCTGTACGCGCACTTTTTGTGACATCTTTCACATAAAGTAACAGGTTAAACCGGATTTTGCAAGGTCCGGGTTTCAGTCATCTATTCAAACATTGCCTCGACCGGCCACGCTCCCCTATCTTGGCAGTTACAAACCAGGAGACTCCATGAAGAAATTGCTCGTTCTCGCGTTTCTGCTCGCAGCGCCTCTTGTCGCCAAGGCGCAGGATTTCAGGTTGTTTGATTCTGCTATGGCTCAGGTCGGGATGACGAAGGAAGATATTCGTTTCGATCAGGATGAAATGGCCGGCTGGGGCGGCGACCGCTGGCGTTTGAGCTACTTCACGATGTTTCATAAGAACCCGTTCAAGCTTCCCAAGTACGGTCAGATGAATCTCGAAGCATTTACCGCCGACTGCGGCAATATCACCAACCTGGTCGGCAACGCCGGTCGCAAGATAGACTGCCCCGTCCGCCGCGGTCTGGTTAGTGACCAACTTGAAAAATTCATCCGCAAACCGAACGACTCAATTCCCAAACCATCGTTTACGCGGGACCGCAATCTCCTGGTCGGAAGTCAGTACGACCGACTTAAAGACAAACTCGATCTGTTCTTCGCGGTGATAAACGATCCCGACAACCTGCTCAAGCTCGGCCTTGATCCGATTGACAAACTAAAACTCCGCCGCGAGGCGTTTGAGTATTTCGTCTCGGATAGCGAGAAATACAACGATGACATGGAGGCCCTGGGTGACCAGGTCGATCTCAACCGCGTGCTTGGTGGCGCCGAAGATATCGCCGAGGTGCTTCGCCGCATGGCTGATTCGATCGAATACTGCACATTCCCGAATTTCAAGATGGAGATCAACACTCGCAAAGGGCTTATCGTAATCGGGACGAAAGCTGATGATCTCTATGAGTACAAGTCGCCGCCGCTTCTGATTATCGACCCGGGCGGTAACGACACCTATCGCATTTCCGGCTACCCGACTGATTTCCCGCTGACTGCGATACTCGACGTGTCCGGTAATGACAAGTATCTCTCCGATGATTCGACCTCGCCCGGAATCGGTGGAGCAATTGGCGGCATGGCAGTCGTGATCGATAAGGCCGGCGACGACTACTACGAGAGCAGGAACGTCGCGCAGGGCTGCGGCATCTTCGGCGTCGGCGTCATCATGGACAATAACGGGAACGATCGTTATCGTATGAAACAGTACGGCCAGGGGTGCGGCATTTTCGGCGCCGGGATCCTGAGCGACAGTGTCGGCAATGACTCCCTCTACTGCTGGTCGAACGCGCAGGGATACGGTTACACCAAAGGGTGCGGCTTGTGCATCAATTATTCCGGCGACGATGTCTACATCGCCGAAGACAGCATTTTGTTCAGTCCCGGCCAGCAAACCAAAGACCACAACTCGTCGCTGGCGCAGGGAGTCGGATTCGGCAAACGCGCTGACTATATCGATGGCCACAGCTGGGCGGGCGGTGTTGGTATTCTGTGCGACATCTCCGGCAACGACAAATATTCCGCCGGCCTGTTTGCGCAGGGATGCGGGTACTGGTACGCGGTCGGGATGCTGATCGATGGCTCCGGCGATGACTACTACCACAGCGTCTGGTACGCGCTCGGGTCGGGCGCGCATTTCGCCGTCGGCTATTTCGATGATTTCGCCGGCAATGACAAATATGATGCCACCATGAATATGTCGCTCGGTTCGGGGCATGACTTCACGATCGGCTATTTCAACGAACGGGGCGGCAATGACACTTACAACGCCCCTGGTCTGTCGCTGGGCGGGGGCAATTTCCAGGGAATCGGCATATTCCATGATTGGAGCGGCGACGATGTTTACAACGTCAGCAGCAACGCCCGGTATATGCTCGGAGGCGCGAACGGCAATCCGCAGGGCGCACGCGCTTATCTGAACACGTTCGGCGTTTTCATCGACGGTGGCGGCAACGACACGTACAATGTGCCGTTTGCGAAAAACGGCACCCGCTGGCTCGGCCAGAAATCGGGCAACGACAAAATCGCAAAATACGAGATCGGAGTCGGGATCGACAGGTAGGGGAGTAAGTAGGTCATGCCTACTTGGGGCATGACTGCATGGTCGCATTCCACGTGCGCAGCCGACGTCCTCGTCTGCCTGTCCCCGGGTCCGACGGTAGCGCAAAATTCAGTAACCCACCTATCAGGTGGGCCTTTGATTCTAGCGAAAAGGGGAAATTACAAAACGAAGCCACCGATGCCTTCATCACTCGATACATTAGGAGATCGTAAAATGTTAGTTCATCGGCAAACTTTCTCCACTCTCCGGCGTACAATTATTACCAAAGCGAAGTTTTCGAACCTATTGCTCATCCGATTCCTGCGTTACGCTCGCCGCGGCTTTGGTAAT
>DATKJY010000041.1:0-3273 GCA_035543175.1 Candidatus Acidiferrum sp. | reverse complement strand
TCCTTCCGACGATTGATTGGCGTACAGAACAATTGCTCCGCAAAGTACCACTGCCGCTGCCACCAGCAGGCTCATGCGAACGTATAGGTTCGCCTTCTGACTTCTGCCGCTTCCGGCTGCATCCACTGTAAGATGATAGTCCATACCGGTGTTGCTCCTCAGCACATGTTGGGGCCGAACGCCCTGCAGCGCCCCGCCCCGTAACTGATTCTCGGATTTAAGCAGGTCAAAACTTAGCGCAATCTCTGGACTTCGAAGTCACAGGATTGCACAGCGACAAGACTAGCCGCGCCAGACAGTTGTGAGGACAGTGTCTAACGACTGATCAGAATGGAAGATCTTCGTCGCCCGTTCCGCGATCAGGTGGAAGCGGCGTCTCCTCAGAACGAGAAGGCGCCGAACTCTCCTCGCCTGCCGGCCGCGATCCGATAAACTGGAAGTTCTGCACGACGACTTCAGAAGTATAGCGCTTGTTCCCTTCCTTGTCGTCCCAGCTCCGGTTGTCGATCCGCCCTTCTATGTATACCTCGCGCCCCTTCCGTAGATACTCTTTCATGACTTCGGCGGTCTTTCCCCACGCTACGATATTGTGCCAGACAGTCGACTCCTTTTTCTCACCGTCCGGACCGGTCCATCGGTCGGTCGTAGCCAAAGAGAAACTCGCGACCGGTTTGCCGCCGGGAGTGTACCTCAGCTCCGGATCCTTGCCCAGACGCCCAATCAGGATTACTTTGTTCACGCTCATGATCCACCTCCGAAAATATCTCAAAATTAAACATACCGCGCGACCCACCCGGTGTCAAGTCCAGGACAAATACCTTGAATCACATTCGATTATTCCGTATAGTTCCGCCTGGCAATAGGGACTGGAAATTCAAAACACGCGATGGAGCTGCATAAAACCCTGGATGTTTGTTGCCGGTTCACTACCGGCAAGCTTCTCGAATCCGGATTATCCGGTTATGTGGTTGGTTTGTCCGGCGGAATCGACTCAGCGTTGTCGGCTGCCATCGCTGTTCGGGCGCTGGGCGCCCAGAAACTCCTCGCGGTGATCATGCCGTATCGGCTTACTCCGAGCCGGGCGACTGAGGACGCCATCTCTCTCGCGAAATCTCTCGGAGTTGAATACCGAGTAATCGACATTTCACCCATGATTGATGCGTATTTCCCGGTTTCTGATTATGCTTTGCGCCTTCGAATCGGCAACAAGATGGCCCGGGAACGGATGTCGATCCTCTTCGATCTGGCTCAGTCCATGTCACACCTTGTGCTGGGAACTTCGAATCGTACCGAAATTGCCCTTGGCTACTCTACCTGGTATGGGGACTCGGCGTGTTCGGTTAATCCGATCGGGCAATTATACAAGTCCGACGTCCGGGCGCTGGCCCAATTCCTCGATATCCCCGAGTCGATTAGAACGAAGGCTCCTTCAGCGGAGCTCTGGCACGGCCAGACCGACGAAGGTGAAATCGGTGTCACGTATGATGTGCTCGATCGCCTGTTGGAACGAATTCTCGATGACGGCGTTACCTCTATGGCCATGCTTGAAAAGGAAGGTTTTGACAGGCCGCAGGTGAGCCGCGTGGTATCGATGATTAATCGCACGTCATACAAGCGAAGCCAACCGGCAGTCGTGCCGTTAGGCCGCGTGCCGATACCCGACAGAATTCAGCTGGCCGAATGAGATGATGGCATGACCGAACAGACAGGAATGCTCTATTTGGTGCCGACCCCGATTGGGAATATGGGCGATATTACTGCGCGAGCTGTGGAAACACTACGTATGGTCGATCTGGTCGCTTGCGAAGATACCCGGGTAAGCGGCATGCTCTTGAAGAAATTCGAATTGAAGAAACGTTTGATCTCATATCACAACTTCAACGAGGCCGATAGAGCCGATTACCTGCTCGAAGAACTCCGCGAGGGAAAATCAGTTGCGGTTGTGACCGACGCCGGTTCGCCGGGTATATCCGATCCGGCCTATCGTGTGGTCCGGGCGGCGTTAGCGGGGGGGATCGAAATCGTTGCGTTGCCAGGTCCGTGTGCGCTGATTCCGGCGCTGACTGCCTCGGGACTTCCCACCGATCGCTTCTTCTTTGAAGGTTTTCTTTCGAATAAATCTTCGGCCCGCCGAAAGCGTCTGGAGCGACTTGCCGGATTCGATCACACCCTGGTTTTCTACGAATCGCCTCACCGCGTCGCCAAGACCCTGACCGATATGTATGAGGTCCTCGGAGATCGCGAGGCATGTGTCGCCCGCGAAATTAGCAAGAAATTTGAGCAGTATATGAGAGGATCGCTCTCGGTGCTCATGGCGATGGCCGGCGCCAAATCCATGAAGGGAGAGATTGTGATTGTCGTCGCCGGTCGTAGCGGCAAACCGGATGAGCCAGCAGAGGAGCAGTCGTGAGAAATCCGGATTCGGTGCGCCTCTACCCGTTTGATCGACTGATCATCGGGTATTGCATATTGATGGTGCTACTGGTAGTGGTATTCGGTAGACCCATACACGATTATATAGACGAAATCCTGATTTATACGTCTATCGCGATTTTTGCAGCGGCGATTATTCGATGGACCCGTGAAGATTCCGGGCGGGCCAAGGCCGCTCTGCGTTTGCTCTACCCTATTCTTCTGTTCACGATTTTCTATCGGACGACCGGCGGGACGATGTTTCTGTTCTTTGACAAATTCTACGATAGCCATCTTGTTGCTTTTGAAGCTTCGATCTTCGGAGGTGATCCTTCATTGTATTTCGACGATCACCTGCTCAACACCTGGGCCAACGAGATTTTCTCCTTTTGCTACTTTAGCTACTATCTGATGTTGCCGGTGTTTCTGGTGATTCTCTTCTTTAAGGGAAGCTATGAGACAATCCGCCGATCGCTCACGGCCGTCTGTCTTACTTTCTTTTCATCATATTTGCTTTTCTCGCTTTTTCCGATCGAAGGCCCGCGCTGGCATTTCGCCAGCATGTACGCTCACCAGATTAAGGGACCGGTCTTCCGACCGCTTGTAGACATGTTGATTGCAAACGGGGCGGTGCGCGGCGGCTGCATGCCGTCGTCACACGTCGCGGTGGCTCTTGTAATTCTCTTTTACGCTTTCCGCGAGTTTAGAAATCTCGGCTGGGCGCTGCTTCCGATCGACCTCGGCATGGCCATCGGGACGGTCTGGGGACGGTTCCATTACGTTTCAGATGTCGTCGTGGGAGGAGCCATCAGCGTGCTTGCTTACTGGCTCGTTCGGAAATACTACGACCGGTGGGCCGGG
>DATKJY010000040.1:0-6203 GCA_035543175.1 Candidatus Acidiferrum sp. | reverse complement strand
GGGCTGAGGGGCAAAAGCTCTGATAACGCTGTCATTGCGAGAAGTCCCGCCGTAGGCGGGACGACGAAGCAATCTCCGCCAGTTTCTAAGGCCGGTGTTCCGAGTTCGCTACGAATGAGAAACCCGGCTCGAGAGCAAAAGTCTGTGCCAGCAGTAGGTCTTGCCTACTAGGGGCATTACTGTAAGTCGCTTCAATTTCATTCCTGCACAAGCAGGAAACCACAACTGGGGCCGAACAGCCGCAGCCACCAACCCGGCGTTACTTACAGCTGGAATTCAATCGCCAGCTTCCCCTCAATCCCTATTCCAGAAGAGTGATACGGATTATTGCCATTTACCATCTGGTTAGGATGCTGCTGGGAGTCCTCCCGCCCAGTCGCGGGATAGACATAGAACCCTTCTCGAGCTTGACTTAAATACCGGCATGAAACCTGACTTGAGACACGAAACCTCTCTGAAAGACTCAACGCGACCCCGCCTCCAACCAAAAGACCACCTCCCCAGTGCAGTTGGTGACTTGAACTGCCCCCGCCCGTCGATTCTCCCACATCCGTTCCTATGCCGGGATAGGCACTGTTGTTTGTGCGGCTGCCCCAGCATGGCCCGCCGGACAAGCCGATCTGTACGAATGGCACCGCGTGATTACTTGAAGGTCCCAGGTTGAATTGATAGCTCAGGGTAATTGGGTAGTAATTTACCGAGTTCACGGGTAGCGCATCAGAGGCTGACCGGTGAATTCTCTCAAAATCGAGAGTGACACTCCGGCGTTCGGAAAGCGAATATCGAATTCCGACTCCTAAGACAGGCGCAAGAACGCCAGATTCACTACTCAGACTATTGCGGGCCGCGCCCGTTAGCCCACCAAGTATCCGCAAAGAAATTGGCGAGCGCGCAGCTGCTATATCAAAAGTCGCCAGAAGTGCAACGGCGACTATCACCAGAGAGCGAATCCTCAGCGTAAAGAAAAATCTCAGCTTTGATATCGGAATCACCGAATCATCCTCCTCTTTTGTCCTATGTTTAACATAGACCATTTATGTCATATTCGCAAGGACTCAATTCCGGACGACTCAGGATTCAAAATAAAAAATGTCGGGTTTCACGCTCATTTGCCCTCTCTGTCGAGACCGTCTCGACTATCAGAGAATCGCCTGAAATTGATGAGACCACATCTATCGTCCGCGTGAAACCGCGACCTACGAAATTGCTCAAAATCGCTACCAATTTACACTATACAACCATTCCGCTCGCTTTACGAAAGAGACACACTGCCGACCACGATCGAAAAACAATGTTTGGCTGAGAGAAACAACTGCCGTACGAACTCCAAAAATGACAAAACGAACCCATTTCTCGTTGTCCCACAACAAGGACATCATGGGTGTAATCGACCACCGCCCCGCTCTGCTGGGTCTTGCGCGAGGCTTCCGAGCGTGTGACCCGGCAGCAGTAGGTCAGGTTCCGGCGAAGCATTTCGGGCCGCAGGAACCTGACACGATTCATGAACTCGATCGATGTACTGCAACGAGAAAATGACAAAACGAACCCATTTGCCATTGTGGCACAACAACTGCGCTTGGAGCGCCCCACCATCTTTACGCACGACGCATATATAGTCCAGACACCGTCTGGTCCAGACGACGTCTGGCCCATTTGCCGTTGTGCCACAACGGGTCCGTTCTGATCTCGGCGGATGTCCTTCGGATTTACTGTAGCAGCGTGTCGTACGCCGTGTTGTCCCGGGCGGGGATCCATTCGAGCGAAAAGTGATACTTAGCCCGATACTTCGACGCCTTATCAAGCAGGTGCCGGAACTGCTCGGGTATCACTTCGCGACCGTTGAGCTGGTTGATGAGGGTGAGATTATTGCCAAAAATCTGGAAATGCTTGTTCGAAAAATATTTCGGATTGAGATCGATAAACTCCAGAAGCGCCAGCAGCGACGCCAGATCGGAGTGGTCGTTATCGACTGCATCAAACGGCGCTTTGAAGCGTATGCCGACCTCGGGGATATGAAAAAGCACGAGGGCAGATTTGCCCAGAGGGTTGTGCTCGGGCAGGGGGTACGCGCCAAAGTAGCAGTCCATGCAGGGAGTACGGCAAGGAGCGTGCCCCAATTTGGACCGAAAGCTATCTGTTGGCGTTCAGAGGAGTAGGGAGTATGGGGAGTCCCCTATAGTGAACGTGGCTGCAACTAAACGATTGTATGTCTACCAACTGTTTTCCACTAATCGCTATGAGCGACTCACTGCACTTCCCCGTACAGACGCTCGGCAAACCGGTCGGTCATCCCGGCGATGTAGTCGGCAATCACGATCTCTTTCCGCTCCGTCAGAAGCATCTCCTGAAACCGCTTGGGAAGGATTTCCGGCCGCTCGCCAAGCTTCCGGAACAGCGTTTCCATGATCTCCTGCGCCCACATCGTCATGTCGATCAGCCGCGGATGACGGTACAGTTTAGCAAAGAGGAATTTCTTGAGTTCCGTCACCTTCTCCGCCAGATCCGGCGAATATCGGCTTACCTTCTCCGGCGCGTGACGAAGCGACTCCAGATCGATGATGCCCAGACGCTCAAGTTGCGCCGAGGTCTCATGAAGAACATCGGTCGCCATCAGATTGACCAGATGACGAACCAGCAGATGGCGCTTCTGATCTTCGGCAAGCATGGCGAACTGCCCGTGCGAAAATGGTTCCTCGGCGTGGGACCAGATCAGAAGCTCCAGCATCTCGTCCAGATCGAGAATTCCCGAAGAGATGCCGTCGTCGACATCATGTGCATTGTACGCGATCTCATCGGCTATATCGACCAACGACGCCTCGAGTGTCGGGCGGGCAGTCGAGTCGAATTCCGGCAGCGATATCTTCACTTTGGTCTCATGCTTGACAATTCCCTCGCGCACTTCATACGAGAGATTCAGCCCCGGATGCTCAGCGTAGCGTTGTTCGAGAATATCCACCACTCGAAGTGACTGCACGTTGTGATTGAAGCCGCCGCAGTCTTTGAGCAATTCGTCAAGGACATCTTCGCCGGCATGCCCGAATGGCGTATGCCCGAGGTCGTGCACCAGCGCGATTGCCTCGGCAAGATCTTCGTTGAGACGAAGGTTCCGCGCCAGCGTCCGGCTTATCTGCGCGACTTCTATCGTATGCGTCAGACGTGTCCGGAAATGGTCTCCTTCGTGCGGCAGAAACACTTGCGTCTTGTATTCCATCCTTCGGAACGCCGACGAGTGAATGACCCGGTCGCGGTCACGCTGAAAGGCAGTCCGGAGAGGATGTTCGGGTTGAGGAAATGCCCGACCGCGCGACTCGCAGGCCTTGGTTGCATAGGGAGCGAGGTGTTGCTTTTCCCAGGATTCGATTTCGAGGCGGTCACTTAAAGGCATCGGTGGCTCCGGTTGTGGCGGTTTTCGAACCGTAAGATACCGCTATTGTATGCGACATTCCAAGCACCGGATGATAGGAGACACAATACGAAATACGGCTGCTCTTGATCCCGAGCTCCACGCCGCCGCCGAATTGAATTGGAGCGGTCTGCAGACCCCAGAGCAACGAGCTGAGCTCGCTCACGCCGATCCTCTGGCCGACCGCAAACTGCGGCTTTTCTGTTTTCTCGAATGTCGACCGGATGAGAGTAGACAGCGATTTGGTGCTCCAAAACTCACCGTAGAGGGAATAGATCGGACGGATGACTGGGCTGGAGGGATCGAGCCGTGGCGAGTTGAGGTTGTCGGCGCTGAAGGAGGCATAGACGCGTTTGAAGCTCGCTGCAGCACCGAGGCCAAATGTAGTGGTGTTGAGCGGCGCGTAGCCGCCGCCAAACGATGTAGACATGATAGAACCTGAACCGCCGAGAACAAAGTGCCGGTAACGATATGACAGAGCAAGTTTGGCAATGCGTTCGGCGTAGAGGTCCCGATTCCCGAACTGCGAGACACCTGCGGCAGCAATGAGACCGCGCCACCGGAATGCACTGGCGAGGAAGGCCTGATCCAGATCGGAGAGGTCATATAAGCGGCTGATGCCGCTTTCGATCCGCCATTCACCATTGTCAAGACCTCCGGTCGGTGCAGAGAGAAGCATCGAAGGTGTCGAATGCGACAACAGCAACGATTGGCCGAGTCCGTTTCCGTGCCCGGTCATGAACTCAAATGCATAGACAGAATGAGCCATGGGCAGAAAGCACACGAGGATGAGAAACCGACGAAACATATATCTACCGCGCGATTACGATTGTTTTCTTTACCGACTGCACACCGTTGGCCTCGAAATACAGAATATAGATACCGATCGGCAAGCGTTCGCCGCCGTCGGACCGGCCATCCCACTCATATTGGCCACGGATGAGAGGATTGTCGTCCGCAAACGTCCGCACCACCCTGCCCTTGCGGTCATAGATTTTCATCGTGTACGATTTCGCCTGTGGCGCTTCGATGATGATCGAAGTGGCATCGTCAACACCGTCGCCGTCCGGCGAAAAGATCTGCGGTTCGATCGTGATCACGAGATTGGAGCCGGTTGGCCTCAGGACTACATCATTGGGAGCGCCGGGACTGCCTCCGACTGCGGCGGATTTGCCCCAGTCATTGCGATGCTCACTGTCTTCGCTGCGACCCCAGGTGTAATTGCTGTCATAGGTCGAGCTGTACATGAAGCTGTCAGCTTGAATGCCGTAGGCATCGATCAGCCGGATTGTGTCCCCATTGTTATTCAGGGTCGCCCACGAAGCCGGTTGAATGAGTTGTCCCGAGAATTGAGGGTAATAATTCCGAAAGGCAGTACTATCCTCCGCGGTCACTGTGTATTGACCGGCGCCAATCGTCACCGGCGAGTTCGTGATTGTCATCTTCGTTTGACCCACGCCGATCTGCCATCCTTGAAGCGAAATATCTCCGGAGTACCGACTCACAAGTTCAATCCACTCACTGGCGAGGCTGCCGGTCGGAGCGGCCATGATCTCCGAGAGAATAACGGGTGGATATTCCGCGCCCGGCGCCATAAAACTCCGCTCGTTGTTGAGTATGCGGTCATCGACATCAAGTGCTGCGCCAAGATGAGCGTACGTTCCGGGAAGGGTGATTGTCCGACGCACGACCGTGGTGAATCCGGTGTCGGTCGATGGCAAGCTGTCTCTGAAAATCAGGCTGTCCTGATTGAGCGTATCGACAGAGTTGAAATAATAGACGCTGAGAGTCCGACCGGTTTGGGTGGTGAGCCCGACATTTTTGATGAGAAAGGTAAGCGCCGTCTCACCGTTGAGAGGGACGGCGTCTACGCTGTCAATGGAGAGTTCGTCAGGCAACGGCGTTAGCGAATTCAGCCGCCCAGGCGTAGAACCGGACGGGTCGGTCGACTGACCTAATTGACTCGACAGAGGACTCACTCGTTCCCAGGAATATCCATCTCGTCCAGCCTGTGTCCAGGAGAGCTCCGAAGTCAGAACTCCGGCCCGATACAACTGCACGTTTCCAGCCGTGTTGGTCAGGCTGAACGAAGCCACTATCGGCTGAGAGTACTGCTCCAGCGGCGAGTCGCCCCAAACACCGCTGTTATTTCCCCAGTATTCTTCGAATCCGGGCGTCCCGCCGGACGAAAACAGCTTGCGGCAGACGATCATGTACGAGTTGCCGACCATCGTGCCGCTGAGAACAACCTGTGTTGATCCGATTTGCAGCCAGTAGAAACTGAGGTCTGCTGAGGCGGCGCCGTCGTTATAGAGCTCGATCCATTCGAGAGTCGTATTGCCGCCCGGCTCGTTGGCCATGACTTCGTTGACGACAACAGCTGCCGTGAGAGATGACCCGAACGCGCCAATGAGTGTCAAGAGCAGAAGGAGTGCGACAACATGCTTCATAGGGTTGCGATCACTTCGAGAGAAATAGCGGTTTGATAGCGCAGTGTGCTTCTTCGATTATAGGTATCGGTGACCTTGACGGCGCTGTCAAGATTTCCAAATAGTCGTTGCTGCGCCCTAATGTAGAGGTAGCAATGTTCCAGTTGTCTATTCACAATCCGGCTGAAGTTCGACCAGAACTCCAGTTGATTCGTCTCGGACAGGCGCATTTTGACCGACGTAAACAGCGACACAGTTCCCCGCTGCGAAGGTACCAGTTTAAGGCCAATATAGCTTCGGATCGCCAGTTTGTCATGGTTGAACCGACCTTCCAGACGTACGCGATGGTCGGCATTGATATGTCTGCCGCC
>DATKJY010000039.1:0-3085 GCA_035543175.1 Candidatus Acidiferrum sp. | reverse complement strand
CATTGTGCTGGACGAACGCCGAGACAATATTGCTCAGCTTCAGGATGCGACTGTTTCCGAAACGGCCAAGTTGCTGTCCATACAATTACGGCCGGAATCGCAACGCGCCGTCGGAGAAGGAGGAACAACCTCGTCGGTTGCGTATAATGCCTACCTGGAAGGTCGCGGTTATCTGCAATGCCAGGACGAGGAATGGAGTCTTGACAGTGCGGAGCAACGCTTCAATGCGGCCATCAAGGCTGATTCCGGATTCGCCCTCGCATATGCCGGTCTGGGTGAGGTCAAGTGGCAGCGGTTCAACCTCACTAATGACGCCAACTTCGTAGCACCGGCTATTAGTCTCAGCAGCCGTGCCCTTGAGCTCAACGACCGGCTGGCGCCGGTACTCGTTACGCTGGGGATACTCCACCGCACCACCGGGCAGTATCAGGAGGCCATAAGCTACTTAAAGCAGGCGCTGCAAATTGACTCGCTGAATGGCGACGCGATCGTCCAGCTGGCGTTGGCCTATGAGGCAAGCGGACGCATGCAGGAGGCTGAAGCTACCTATCACAGATCGATTCAACTGAGACCCCACTACTGGCGAGGTCACTACCGACTTGCGCGGTTCTATGCGTTTCGGGGACAGGCTAGCGCGGCAATGACGGAAGCCGCCGTGGCAGAATCTCTGGCTCCCAGTGCCACTTTTCCCTACGAGTCACTCGGCAGTCTGTACACGTACCTGGGTCATTACGATAAAGCCAGGCAGCTACTGGAGCGTTCACTGGCCATCGAACCCAATTACGTGAGCCTCTGCAATCTCGGGGCTATCTATCAGATCGATAGGCAATATCAGAAAGCCGTGAACATGTATGAACGTGCGCTCACCCTCAACGACCGAGATTATCGTGTGTGGAGCAGCGTCGCCTGGATGTACAAGGTGCTGCCGAACGGCAAGGAGAGATCACGGTCCGACTACCAAAGAGCCATCGAACTCGCCGAACAAAACCGAAAGATCAATCCTCAGGACCCCAGCGTGATCTGCTATTTGGCCGATTGTTACTGGCAGGTCGGTAGTCGAGAAAAGGCGGTGGCGATGGCCCAAGAGGCAATTCAACTCGCACCCAGTGATATTGAAGTTATGGTGCGCACCGGGATAATCTTCGAAGAGGCTGGCCGCCGCGATCAGGCTCTTAAGTTAATAAGCTCTGCTGTCTGTCGTGGCTATACTATTGATCGAATTCAAGCCACCGATGAATTACGGGAGTTGATGGCTGATCCCCGTTTCGACAGCCTGGTCAAGCTGTATCAAGATAAGTCCAGCGCGAGGAAATAACGCATTACGGCAATAATGTGTAAACACACTAACTGAAATAACGGGTCATAAGGAGGATTGGGTATGAAGATGAAGAAGCGGAAATCGGTGAAAGTCCATATCAAGAAGATCGCAGGCAAATACAAGGTGGAGCCGAGCTGTGTATGGGCCCGTCCGGGGGAAACGGTCGAGTTCATCAGGACGTTTCCGGGCGTATTGTATGTACAGCTCTGGCGCATTGGACGTGGGTTCTCGATGAAGAAGGGCGTTAATGTGAGGCGTCTGAAAATCGCCAAGCGGACAAGCATAGGCATTTATCCTTTTGCTGTATTCTGCTATGGCCAAAAGACTTTCTGCACGGGATCGTCGATGCCGATCATCATAGTCCCGCCGGCGACCAAATGACAAAACTACTTTGCGCTGTTCACCTGCAATCAGGTGGCCGCGCTGGGGTCGGGCCCTCCCTTGGTCGGACCTGTTCCGGATTATATGACCGAATTGGCTTGACACCTTGAGCGATGCCATTATCTTGAGTTCGAGACTGGGCTTGCAGCGCTCGCGGAACTTACTGAAAATCATCAATCGGGATAACCAAAATCATAAGGTTTGTCTGAGTACGAACTGGAGAGAAGGTGACGCCGTCGCGACCCCGTTGGCGGGCTTGGCTCAATGAGTCGGAAAGGTTCCGGTTGGAGGTGTCCTATGAATTTAAGTGACAGACTCGACGGTGACGTGGCCATCATTGATCTCGGTGGTCGATTGGTATCGTGTGAAGAACTCAGGGTTTTTCAGGACAAAATTCGTGCCTACCTCGACTCGGATGTGAGGCGTTTTGTAATTGATCTTAGCGGTGTGGAAAATACGGGCTCCGAGGGACTTGGTTCCCTGATTGCGGCCTATACGTCGGTCCGCAAGGCGGACGGCAGATTTGTACTTGCTAACATCAATAACGTCCGGAATTTGCTCACCATCACGAGATTATACGGCGTCTTCGAAGCGTATGGATCTCGCGCCGAAGCACTGAAGGCTGTTCGGTCCTAATTGCCAAATCGGTCGCTCACGGCTGGATTCAAGAATAGCCGGCACCTTAACGTGACGCTCATTGGCGTATTTTCAATTCCTCCGCCCAGTTTTGCACGACAACGAATTGCGCTGAGCCTCCCTGCTCAGTGGGAGCGAGAATGTAGAAGTGCCGGCCGTCGCTCGTAGGAGCATACGGCACCAGCGTATAAATGCCGGACCAGCTATAGCGATGGGTGAACAGTTTGACGGGTGTTCCGATGTCGAGCCCATGTTCGTATGCTATGGGTACAGCCACAAAATCATAATCAGGCGATACGTAGAACAGCTCCCGACCATCGGCTCGCCACCGCGGCGCAGCGCCTCTATCGGTAGAAATTTGCCACTTGCCACCGGCAGGACCAAGCTCTCGGATGTAGACCTCATTCCTCCCGGTCTCATTGCTCTCATAGGCCAGATAGCGACCGTTTGGTGACAGTGTCCCGCGCATCTCGTTGTACGGTTGCGATAGAAACGGCTCCGGTTTACGGGTGGCGGTTGCGAGCAGCCAAATATCTTCGTTATCCGCACTGAGAACCTGGACAACCGCAGTAGCCCCATCACGAGAGACATCGGTAAAACTGACATCGTTACTGTCGACGGCATAGACTTGTTCGTCCATTCCGGTACCGTTGGCATTGCGTTGCCACACAGCGAAGTGGCCAGAAGCGCGGTCGGACGTAAAGATCACTTTCGAACCGTCGGGATTCCAGATTGGCCACGTAGCATATT
>DATKJY010000038.1:0-4913 GCA_035543175.1 Candidatus Acidiferrum sp. | reverse complement strand
TTGATGAGTAACTGTCCGGCAGTAGTAATAGGATCCGGAATCGTCATCAACCGGAGCGGACTCCCCTGCTTTTCCAGAACCATTGCCCGCATTGGTGATCCTTAACCGGCGAGTACAGTCAGGTGAGCTTCGACCGATTCCGCCAGCGCTTTCAATTCGTAGCCGCCTTCGAGCATCGAGACAATCCTTCCGTTGCAGTGGCGATCCGCGACACCTTTGACTAGCCGCGTCATCTCGCCATAAGTCGCCGTAGAGACATACGTACCAGAGAGCGGATCATCGGCGTGCGCATCGAATCCCGCGGAAATCAAAATGAACTCCGGCTTGAACTGATCCATCGCCGGAATGATTTTCTCATTGAAGGCGTCCAGATACTCGGCGTCGCCGGCGCCAACCCCCATCGGGATATTCATCGTGTACCCGGCCCCTTTCCCCTGGCCGATCATCTC
Organism: Candidatus Acidiferrum sp.; assembly: GCA_035543175.1. Taxonomy (GTDB): domain Bacteria; phylum Zixibacteria; class MSB-5A5; order GN15; family FEB-12; genus DATKJY01. The sequence continues at coordinate 4,464 of DATKJY010000038.1, read as the reverse complement.
TGCATGCCCAGTGCCGGGGTAGTGCGGAAACTGGTGAAGGCTGATATAGAGCACCTTGTCGTTTTCGAGAAACATCCGCTCGGTGCCGTTGCCGTGGTGAACGTCCCAATCGAGAATCACTACCCGCGACAACCCGCTAAGCTCGAGGAGATCCGAAGCCGCGATGGCCACATTATTGAATATGCAGAACCCCATCGCGCGGTCTTTCTCCGCGTGGTGTCCCGGCGGACGGACGGCGCAAAACGCCGAACTTATCTTCCCTTCAAGCACCATCCGCGATGCCTGCACACCGCAACCAGCGGCAAAAAGCGCCGACCGGGGTGTGGCCCGCGTTGCGACCGTGTCTCCCCAATCGAGCATGACGGCATCGATAATCTCGAGCCCTAAGATCCCGGCGACATATTTAGGGTCGTGGACGCGTTCGATCCAGGCGCGCTCGGCCGGTTCGGCTTCGATGAACTCGATTTTGCCGACCAGCGGGCTTCGCATGATCTGATCCTTGATGGCGGTGAGTCGCTCCGGACGTTCGACATGCCCGTACCCGGCGAGATGCGCCAAAAACAGTTCGTGCTGGAAATATCCGATCATAGGTCACCTGAGATGGTGGAAAGATAGGGGATTTAGGATAGCAAGGCAAATTATTGTCCAGATTGGAGTAGTCCTCGGAACTGGCGCGATATATATTAAGGCAACCGGAGGAGGATGTCCATGAACGCACCGACTACTTTCATTAAGGATTACAGGCTAATTCAAGAAGATTGCAGAGTAGATGATCTGCTTGATTTCACGGAGTCCATAACTTCCTTCTGTAACAGACTAGATAGCATGAAGAAGCCCGCCATAATAGGGCTGGTAGGCAAGTTCGGAACCGGTAAGAGCACCATGTTACATCAAGTAAGACAACGTAGAAAGGAAGAAACCTGGATTGACTTTGATGCTTGGAAGTACCCGGACAGAAAGGACCTATGGGAAGGATTCGTTTTGGATTTCGCCGAACAGCTTGGAGGTAGAAAGAAGGCGCTGCGGAAGATTGAGAGCAAAGGTGCCAAATCCAAGGCACTGGATGTAGTAGGCGCGATAGCGACTGGTCTGGGTCAAGCTATTCCTGGGCTTGGCGCCATAAAGCCTTATATGGAGGTATTTAAGGATTCTCCGGCGAAGCGAGTCTTCGAGATCCAGCGGATCTTGTCTGAAATCATTGCTAAGCACGGGAAGCCAATCTGCATCATTGTCGAGGACATTGATCGATCTGGTGACGCAGGCACGTACTTCTTAGAGACCCTGAGGCAGTTCCTCAACGAGAACAGTATTTCGAGCTCCGTAGTCGTCATCGTGCCGATAGGAAACAAGAATTTCAATGACAGCAGTGATTCCTATTTCAAATGCCTCGATTATATTGACCAATTTCAGCCGAAATTGTCAGGCTTGTCGAGGTTCGTGGATGCCGTTTTTGCCTCAGATGCCTTTGTAGACAAACCAAGCCTCGGTCTCTTCACTCCTCCGTTATCTGCTCAGAACCAGAAGGATTTAGTTATTTCACTATTGGAAGATCTTCTGATACATCGCAAAATGACTATCAGAACCCTCAAGACAATTTTGAGAAACGCTGAATCTGATTATGTGATGCAACTAGGGGACGGCCGTGAACCGGAATGGATGGTGACACTTGCGTGCGAAGCATCCAAGTACCTTATGTCTAGTTTGGCGACGGACCGTTCGCAGTTCGATGAATTGAATGCCGCCACTAAGATCCCTCGTCACCTTTTACTCGCCTACTTCGTCTTTGCTATGGCCACAGGTCGCACAGTCCTTTACGAGGTCGACCCGAATGATGCTTCACAGACTCCAAAGACTTTGCCGTTTGACATAAGGCTCATCACGAGGCGCACAAAACTCGATATTGATGAGTATCCGTCTAGACCATGGTATTTTCGGCATCATTCCGGAGGGGATGAGAAAGAGGGGATCTGCCTATGCGATTTCTATTTGGATTACTAGTATTTGGATAGACGGAGCGGCAATTCTGAGAGAGAGCTTGCGAACGCAACCCTGTCGTTAAATTCCCCCCATTTGCCTTTCCCCGGCCGGTTGCGTATAATCAATCAAAAACAAACCCCAAGGCCCGGGCTGTTTTATCCACCGCTCATCGGTATTGCCCTTCACAATCCAGTCCGGCCACCATATAGGAGATGGCTATGCCTCCGCAGAAAGCGTACGAAGAACTCGTTTCCTTGACCAAAGAAGCCGCGACCCTCGAGGCGGTTTCGTCCCTTCTCGGATGGGACCAGCGCACCTACATGCCCCGCGATGCCAACGAAACTCGCGCCAACCAGCTAAGCTTGATCGCCGGTATCTACCACAAACGGATTACCGATCCCTGCATCGGCGAACTGTTAGCCGAGCTGGAACAGTCCGAGCTGGCCAAAGGTGACACACCTGAATCGGCCAATATCCGCGAGATCCGCGACAAGTACGACAAGATGACTAAACTCCCGCAGAAGCTGGTCGAAGAGCTGTCCCGCGTCTGTTCGCTGGCCGAGACCGAATGGCAGGAAGCGCGAAAATTCCGCGATTTCAAACGGTTCCAGCCCTGGCTCGAAAAGGTGCTCGATCTGACCAAACAGGTCGCCGAGGCGCTGGGATACAAAGGAGAGCCCTACGATGCGCTCCTTGACCAGTATGAACCCGGCGCCACTGCGGCGGAGATTGTCGAAGTATTCAAAAACCTTCGCGGCGAGCTGGTCGAACTGATCGGAAAGATCAAAGATGCCCCCAAGCGCCCCGATGTCACCATAGTCGAGCGCGCATACAATGTAGAGCTGCAGCGGATTTTCGGTGAAACGGTGGCCGCGGCGCAGGGGTTCAGTTTTAACGCCGGCCGACTCGATGTCACGACTCATCCGTTCTGCACCGGTATGGGGCCCGGCGACACGCGAGTGACCACCCGCTACAACCCGAACCGTCTCAACGACGCTCTGTTCGGCATCATGCACGAGGTCGGCCACGCCCTGTACGATATGGGGCTTGATAAGAATTACTACGGCACTCCGATGGGTGAATTTGTCTCGCTCGGTATTCATGAGTCGCAGTCCCGCATGTGGGAAAACCAGGTCGGCCGCTCAAAGCAGTTCTGGGTCTACTTCTTTCCGCAACTGCAGCGGGTTTTCCGGGAATCGCTCGATGGCGTCAAGCTAGACGATTTCTACGCCGCCGTCAACGATGTCCGGCCTTCGTATATCCGGGTTGAAGCCGACGAGGCAACCTATAACCTTCACATTCTGCTCCGGTTCGAACTGGAGCGGGCGATGATTATGGGCGAGCTCAAACCGGCGGATATCCCCGGCGAGTGGAACAAGCGTTTCAAGAACTATTTCGGAATCGAGGTCGATCACGACAGCCATGGCTGTCTGCAGGATGTCCACTGGTCGGGCGGGATGATCGGCTATTTCCCGACCTACACGCTCGGCAATCTGTATTCGGCGCAGTTCTTCGCCAAAGCCAAAGCGGATATGCCGAACCTGACCGCCCAGTTCGAGCGCGGCGATTTCAGCCAGCTTCTGCATTGGTTGCGGGAGAATATTCATAAACACGGCAAACGGTACCGGGCCCGCCAGCTCGTTCAGCGCGTCACCGGTCAGCCGCTATCACACAAACCGCTGATGACCTATCTGTACACCAAGTACGGTGAGATCTACGGCATCAAGTAGCTTCCGACCCTGATTGCATTCGAAGAGCCGGGCCGACCCGGCTCTTTTTTCTCATACTATTCCCGTTGCCAGTCTTTGCATTTTCGAGGACTGACCTGCTATATTCCGTCTGAGTCACTTCCGCCATGCGGCGGGAAGGCCATTTCAGATGCGAGCTTTCTATCCGCTCATATTCGGCGTATTCGTCATTCTGCTGTTTGGCCTGTTCGAGATTCTGCTCCTTCGCCTCCTGAATCGGGCCTGGTGGCGACACCGACGCATCCGCCGCATCGCATGGTCCCTGCCGATCATTGGCACAGTCACGGTGATCTTGTGGGGGCTCGGCGAATACTACGCCAAGGACTGGTTATCGTACCCGGGGGCTCTTTTGACGGCGGTGGTATTCATATTCGAATGCGGCCTGATGTTCTCGCTTCCGGTGTCAGGAGCGATTCATCTCCTGAATTCACTACTGGACCGCTACATCCGCCACAAACACGAAGTCGAGCCCCCGGTCTCTGCTCATCGCCGACTTCTGCTGAAAGGTATGGCGGCCGCTACGCCGATTGTAACACTTGGCATCGGCGCCGACGGATTTGTGAGGGCATTTGCGCCGGTTCATGTCGAGATCAAACCATTTTTCTATCCGAACCTGCCGGGCGGCCTCGATCGGCTCAAGATTTTGCACATATCCGACATTCATCTCCGCCACTATGTCACCCTGGCCGATCTGGAGCGAACGGTTGAGACTGCTCGACCATTTTCGCCTGACCTGGTT
>DATKJY010000037.1:0-3526 GCA_035543175.1 Candidatus Acidiferrum sp. | reverse complement strand
TCCCGTTGGTCTCACGTCTCGTTTTTGGCGTGTCGATCTGGCGCTCTCCGGCCAGATACTGACCGGTAATCGACTTGCGGTTCTTGCGAATATCCTCGGGCGTCCCCGCCGCGACAACTTCGCCGCCGTGCAATCCGGCGCCGGGTCCGAGGTCGATAACATAGTCGGCGCTTTCAATTGTCTCGCGGTCATGCTCGACCACCAGCACGGTGTTGCCGATATCCCGAAGCTCAATCAGCGTGTTCAGGAGTTTCCGATTATCGCGTTGGTGCAGCCCTATCGATGGTTCATCCAGGATATACAGTACGCCCACCAGTCGCGAGCCTATCTGAGTGGCCAGGCGGATGCGCTGCGCTTCGCCCCCGGAGAGAGTCGCCGCCGCCCGGCTGAGCGTGAGGTAATCGAGTCCAACATCACACAGGAACCCGAGTCGCTCCCGAATCTCCTTGAGAATCTGCCGCGCGATTATCTGTTGCCGATGGGAAAGGGTGATATCCATGAAGAACTGCCGCGCCTGGCGGATCGATTTGTCGCAAATGCTATCAATCGTCTCGCGGTCGATAATAACCGCCAGCGCTTCCGGTTTCAGGCGTGCTCCTTTGCAGGCGGGGCATCTCGATATCGTCATGTAGTTTTCAATCCACTGGCGGATGTCATCCGAGTCGGTCTGCTTGTACCGGCGCTCCAAATGCGGAATGACACCCTCAAACCGCGAGCGATACACTCCGGCGCCGCGCCCTTTCCCGGAGAGATGCTCGTATTCGAACGAGACTTCCTCGCGACCGGAACCATACAAAATTATCTTCTGCACGTTTTCCGGAAGCTGCTCAAACGGGGTGGAGAATTTGAATTTGTAATGACTCGCCAACCCCTTAAGCATGTAGCGATACCAGTTAGACATGTCGGCGCCGCCCCACGGATGGATCGCGCCGTCGTTGATCGACAGCGAGCGATTCGGTATCACCAGTTTGGGATCGATCTCCATTCGCTGGCCGAGCCCATCGCACACCTTGCAGGCTCCGAACGGGGAGTTGAACGAAAACAGCCGCGGCGTCGGTTCTTCATAACTTATGTTGCAGTTCAGGCAGGCGAACTGCTGAGAATACAGAAGGTCTTTCCCCTTGATATTGATGAGCACTGTCCCCTGCGCCATCTTCACGGCAGTTTCTACCGAATCGGCGAGCCTGCGTTTGGAACTTGCTTTGACTACCAGTCTGTCAACTACCGCTTCGATCGTGTGCTTCTTGTTTTTATCCAACTCGATCTCGGCATCCGATTCGACTACCTCGCCGTCGATTCGCAGCCGAACAAATCCCTCCTGGCGAGCCTCATCGATGATCTCTTTGTGCTCCCCTTTCTTCCCGCGCACGAGTGGGGCCAGCACCATAAGGCGCGTGCCTTCTTCGAAACTTAGAGCGGAGTCGACAATCTGCTCAACCGTCTGCTGCGTGATTGGCTGGCCGCATTTCACGCAGTGCGGCACACCGGCCCGCGCAAAGAGCAGTCGGAGGTAGTCATAGATCTCGGTAACTGTTCCGACCGTCGACCGCGGGTTCTTGGCCGTGGATCGCTGCTCTATGGAGATGGCCGGGGAGAGCCCTTCGATAAAATCAACATCCGGCTTTTCCATCAGGCCAAGGAACTGACGGGCGTATGCCGAAAGGGATTCGACATACCGGCGTTGCCCTTCGGCATAAATAGTATCAAATGCCAGCGAACTCTTGCCCGAGCCGGACAGTCCGGTGATGACCGTGAGCGTGTCACGCGGGATGCGGACGTCGATATTCTTCAGGTTATGTTCCCGCGCGCCTTTGATATAAAGGAACTCTTTGTTCCGCTGATTTCTGTTGCCGTTGTTTGCCATATCCTGTTTCCGGGCCGAGCCCTGTAATATACGCACGCACGGCAAACCCGCAAAGGGACAAGGTCAGATAGATTATCACTTTCTTTCCAGACCCCGGAATCCTTCCAGCGAACACATGCTTGACGCTGGATTGGCCGAGAGGTACTTTGGCCGGCAGGGAACTGAATTGCAAGGGTCCAAGCCCATTTGGTTTAGGCTATGAGTTGGTTTGAGTTAGACCTTATTATATTTGGCGGTTCCATTATCGCCGGCTTGCTCGGATCCCTTACCGGGCTTGGCGGGGGAGTGGTCATCATCCCTATGCTGTCGCTGGGGCTTGGCATTGATATCCGATACGCTATTGGAGCCTCTCTCGTTTCGGTGATCGCCACTTCCTCCGGTGCCGCAGCCGCATACGTCAAGGAAGGCTTTTCGAATATCCGGATCGGCATGTTCCTCGAGGTGGCGACAACCGTAGGCGCGATACTGGGCGCCGGGCTGGCCGGCTTGCTTCCTACTGATAGCATCGCCGTGATTTTCGGTTGCGTGCTTCTCTATTCTACGTGGTTGACTGTTCATCCGCCGTCTCAGCCCAGTCCCATCAGTAAGCCGGACTACATGGCCGGTCGACTTCGTCTGGACGGCACCTATCCGGAAGATGGCCGCCAGACATCCTATCGTGTCCAGCACGTGCAGAAAGGTTTTGCGGTTATGTCCGTTGCCGGGGCGCTCTCGGGCCTCCTGGGTATCGGGTCAGGCGCAGTAAAGGTGCTGGCCATGGACTCCGTGATGCGTATCCCATTCAAGGTTTCGACCACCACCAGCAATTTTATGATCGGCGTTACTGCCGCCGCCAGCGCCGGCATCTATCTGCACCGAGGGTATATCGACCCAGGCCTTACGTTCCCCGTCATGATCGGCGTGCTATCCGGGGCCTGGCTGGGTACCAAAGTACTGGTTCGGGCGAAGACAAAATCGCTCAGGTGGCTGTTTGCTGCCATTATTCTCGTGCTCGGAATCGAGATGATATACAAGGGCCTGACCGGAGGTCTCTGACATGCGCCACCTGCTGAGAAAAATCTCCGATCGTGACCTTGAGAGCTTCATCGGCAATCTCCTGCGCTACGGCGTTCTCCTGGCTGCCGTGGTCGTGCTGACAGGTGGAGTGAGTTTTCTTCTCAAATACGGCGGCATGCATCCCGACATGTCTCGCTTTGATTCGGAACCGGCCGGCCTTCGCTATATCGGGACCATCATTTCCGAGGCCCTGTCATTCAGCAGCCGTGGGCTGATTCAACTGGGTCTTCTGCTCCTTATCGCTACGCCCGTCGCGAGAGTGCTGTTTTCCGTGATTGCCTTTGCCCTTCAAGGAGACCGCTTGTATGTCGTCATAACTCTGATTGTCCTGGCGGTACTTCTGATAAGCCTTTCCGGTGCCTGAAGCCGCTCAGGCGTATTCCTTCCGAAATCTGGAATTGTCTTGACTGAACCCGTGACCGCCGACATCTTTGACGAGCCATGACCGATCACCGCCGGAAATTCTTCGACCAGGCAGCTCAGCAATGGGACCTCTCGTTTATCGCCGAAGATTTCGAGCGGCTACGTCATGTCCTCGACAGCCTGCCCATCAAGTCCGGCATGCATATACTCGACCTCGGCTGCGGCACCGGTATACTGTTTGAC
>DATKJY010000036.1:0-2277 GCA_035543175.1 Candidatus Acidiferrum sp. | reverse complement strand
CTTTCACAGTTATGAAAGCACTCGGCTTTACGATCAACGTGATTACGCTAATGGGTTTGTCGCTGGCCGTGGGTATCCTTATCGATGACGCCATTGTGATCATCGAAAACATTTACCGCCATATACATATGGGGGAGACCGCCCGTCAGGCGGCGTTCACCGCGACCAAAGAAATCGGCCTCGCCGTCATGGCGACGACGTTCTCGATCGTGGTGGTGTTCCTGCCGGTGGCGTTCATGCAGGGAATTATCGGCCGCGTCTTCTACCAGTTTGGTGTATCTGTGGCCGTTGCAGTCTCGATATCGCTGTTCGTAGCCTTCACGCTGACACCAATGTTGTCCTCCCGCTGGCTGGAACAGAAAGGCAAAGAGCGGCTCAAAGGTGGCGGTATCGGAGCCGTGTTCGAGCGCCTCTGGCAGCCGATCCGCAACATCCTCGACTACTGGAACCGCGCTTTCGAGTGGTTCAAGCCGGTTTATGGTCGCATGCTGGCGAGCTCTCTGCGCCATCGCTGGGTAGTCATGAGCGTGGCCGTGCTGGCATTTGCGGCATCGCTGTGGCTGGCGCGATATGTCGGCAAGGAGTTTATGACTGAGACCGACGAAGGCAAGATCTATGTTTCGGTCATCACGCCTCCCGGCACCAACCTGCAGGAGACTTCCGATCGCATCGCTCAAATCGAGAAGATCGTAACCAAACTGCCGATTGTGACCTCCTCATATGTCACCATCGGCGCCGGCGATGACCCGGTGACCAACGGCCGAGTGCTGTTCACTCTGGTAGACAAGAGTCAGCGAACGGTCTCGGCCAAACAGATGATGGATTCGATTCGTGTGCTGGTTGCGCCGGTTCCCGGGGTGAAGGCTTCCGTGAGCAAGGGGCACAGCGAGGGAGGCAGCGACAAGCAGGTTGAAATCTCCGTCCGAGGGGAAAACCTTGATGATTTGTCCCGGATAGCGCATCAGGTGCAGGACATTTTCTATCGTACGCCCGGCGCGGTCGATATCGATAACACTCAGCAGGAAGGCAAGCCGGAGCTGCACATCGAGGTCGACCGCAAGCAGGCCGACGATCTGGGATTGAGTTTGGCCACTATTCCGATGACCATTAGAACTCTCGTCGAAGGTACGGTTGTCTCACGCTACAAGGAAGGTGACGAAGAATACGATGTCCGTGTGCGGCTCGATGATCGCTTCCGCAATTCCACCCAGCAGGTCGAACGTATCTTGGTGGCCAGCACCAAAGAGATTCCGGGGCAGAGCGTGTTTCTCGTGCCACTGGATCGGGTCGCTAAGCTGGATAAGCAGACGGCTATCGGCGAGTATAGTCGCCGTAACCGCCAACGCGAAATCCGCGTCAACGCCAACGTGTTGACGGGCTCGTTTTCGGGAACGGTCTCGGAAGCGGTTATGAAGGAAGCTTCGCAGATTCAACTGCCGCCCGGTTATTCCATTGGAATTACCGGTGGTGTCGAGTTCATGCAGGAATCGTTCCAGAACATTTTCCGGGCACTCGTATTGTCAATCATTTTCATCTACCTGCTATTGGCATCGCAATACGAGTCGTTTACCGACCCCTTCTCGATCATGTTGTCACTCCCACTATCACTGGTAGGAGCCATTCTGGCTCTGCAGGGATCTTCGTTCTCGATCATGTCGTATATTGGTATTATTCTGTTAATGGGTCTGGTGACCAAAAACGCCATCTTGCTGATAGATTTCGTCAAGCAGCAGCGTGAAAAGGGCATGAACCGCACCGAAGCCATCCTGATCGCCGGGCCGATCCGACTTCGCCCGATTCTGATGACGACTTTCGCCATGGTCTTCGGTATGCTGCCGCTGGCGCTGGGTGTCGGGCCGGGCGCGGAAATGCGTGCCCCTATGGCCAGAGCCGTCATCGGCGGTATTATTTCTTCGACTTTGCTGACCCTGGTCGTCGTGCCGGTGGTCTATACGTTAATTGATGATTTTACTGGGCTCTTTCGGCGCAAGAAAACGGTTACAGAAGCTGTTACTGAAAAAGGACCTGGTTTTGTCGAACATGTTGATCGCCCCCGGTAAGGGGCTCGGATACAGCAATTTCTATCTGGATTTCCTGGCCGGCCGTGAGTCGGCCAGGAACTTTTTTGCCACGCGGTCGCTCGCTGACGCTGCAACACGAGTGAGCGGCACAACCTGTCAGCGAGACCAAATCGCCGACGCCCTGGTGCGCCAGAATCAATCATTTGGGGCGTCGGATAAGACAATGACCGCGATTGAACGATTCCGTGACCAGCGA
>DATKJY010000035.1:0-2885 GCA_035543175.1 Candidatus Acidiferrum sp. | reverse complement strand
GTAGTGACAATCTGTAGGTTCGGCTTGCCACATCGTCAGAGTTCTGATTGATCAGGGCGGTACTGCTAGCCGGGGGATTACATGGGCAAACTTGGAGTTTTGTTTATCGCGGTGCTGGCGTTCGTCTCAGCGTCGTGCGCGACGCTGCTAAAGGGCCGTACGGATGAAATCACCGTGATTAGCGAACCGGCGGGCGCGAAAGTGTCGGTCAACGGCGAAGAGAAGGGCACGACACCGGTGACATTCACGGTGCCGTCGAAGGAAGATCTCAACGTCCACGTCGTGAAGGATGGTTACCGGGCCGAGGACATCAACGATCCGGCAACCACGCGGTGGGGATACGAAGCGTTTTCATTCCTGGAGTGGGTGGTTCCAGTTTTCGTGGATATGGGGACCGGGGCAGCTTGGGGACATGACCAACTTTCGCTGACCACCCATCTGGAGCCGTCCTCCCAGCCGAGTCCGGCGGCCGTTCCGACGGTATCCGCCGAGGTGGCGCCGTCGGCCGGAGCGTCGCCAGTGGCTAACGCTTCGCCTGCGGCAACTTTGCCGAGCCTCGCTCCATCGCCGATAGTAGAAGTATCACCGGCAGCGCAGCCCTCGCCCTCGTCTGCCGCGGTGGCTTCGCCGGCGTCGAATCCAGTGACCGCGGCGAAGATGTCATCGGCTGTTCAATAGGGATCAGCGACGCGGAGCTTACATCGGCATCGGCGGCTTCTTGCCGACGTGGCCGCCAGCCTCTTCACACGACTTGGCGTCGGCCGTGACGACGAAGCCCTTGCCCTTACACGAATTCTGACCCTTGCAGCTGTTGTTGACGCTCTTGCACGCACTCTGACCTTTGCAGGCATTGGCGCCGAGGCACTTCATCTGACCGGCCTGAGACACCGCGCTCGAACTATCAGCGGCGCTCGCCGCGACACTGGTGAACACCAGTGCGACAGCAGTCGCCAGCATCGCTCCTGCAACTCTGGTTCTCTTCATCGCGAAGACTCTCCTTCGAATTAAGCATCCCCATTTAGCTCGGGTCGCGTCGTTCTGATACCGCATCGCCATCGCGAATTGCCAGACTTTCTCGAATCATGCGTCGCCCGATTCGCCGGCGATGCCTCAGCTCCGATATCACTATCGTTTGTCCGGGTTAATCCGATTTACATTGGAAAAACAGGTGTTAGTAAAGTAAAAGTTAAATTTGCATTTTATCGGGTACTATGGGATGTTTGGGCAAAGAGTCGAATAGGGAGGATCGACCTGAGGAGGCAGTTCGCCCGCTTTGGGCGAGACTCCATCAATGAACCGCAATCAGCGGATTACGGGGGATACATGGAAATGTGGAGTCTCGGAGTTCAGAAGCAGTCCGCCGACCGAAAAATCGGCAAACGGGGAACGATGGCGCTCGCTCTTCTCGCCGCACTCGGATGGTGGGCAGGATCGGCGTCGGCGGCCATTCTCAACGTCGGAACCTGTGTTAAGGGAACAACCTATCCGACAATCGGCGCCGCAGTTTATGCGGCCAAGCCGGGCGATACAGTTTCCGTATGCCCCGGTACGTACAAGGAAATTGTCACGATCGATAAGAACCTGACGTTGATCGGCAAGACGCCGGCGTCAGGCGAATTCGCCGAGGTCAAGTTCCCGTACAATTATCAGTGCGCGCATACTCCTTACTATCACGATTGTCCGCAGATAATCGTGAAATACGCCACCGCGAATATCGAGCACCTGCATATCAACGGCTACGGATTCGACAACAATTGCTATTGGACTCCGGTAGGCATCCTCTTTTACAAGGCCTCTGGCAGCGCACAGTACAACACCATTAAGAATGAAGATTCTACGTGTGAGGAGATGCTCAACGACCTCGTGAGTGACTCCTACTCGCCCAGCGGCATAGGCATTTGGTCTGATGCCAGCGAAGGCAACACCGCAAATGTTCTGGTACAAGGCAATTACATCGACAACGTTGCCGAATTGGGCGTCTACGCCGACGGCGTGCGGAACAACGTAACCAATAACTCGATCAGCGAAGACTATAGGCACAACCTCGCGATTTACTTTGACGGTACTACCGGTTCGTCAGCTCTGAACAATACGATCTGGGGAACGGGAGGCGGAGACTACCAAACCGGAATCGCGGTTGACTACAGCTCGAACACAACTCTGACTCGTAACAGCATCACCGACGTTCATACCGCGATCGACCTGGACCACAGCGGAACCTCGACGCTTAACACGAACACCATGACCGACGTGACCGGCGGAATGAGGCTGACCTGCGCCAGCAACAACAAGATGATCTCGAATAGCGTTACCGATCAGCCCTCGGCCGACGGTATCTATGGCGCGAACCTCTATGACTGCGAGGTCGACCCCGGATCGGACAACAACCTGTTCAACGGTAACAAGTTCAACGGTCTTTGCGCGGGAATCCTGAAAGGAACGCCCGACAACACCGGCAATACGTTCATCAGCAACACCTTCACGAATATCGGACCTGGGATGAACATGATGGACGGCAACGTTTGCCCGGCGGCGCCCTAGCGGAAATTTCGCGAGCTTGAGGCGCAGGTCGCGCTTCGATTGTTCTCTCGAGATGCCCGGGATCGCGATGCGATTCCGGGCATTCTTTTGACGAAAGTCCATCCGGACCGGCCGCACGGTATCGCGACGCTGTTGCCTCATTAAGCCAAAATCACCGAATTATCGAGGCTAAAATCTCCTAAAAATTTCAATTTGCTTCTAATTCGGCGCTATGGGATTAGTGAACAGATTGTAGGAACCGGAGGATTGTCGGCGAAGCGTAAGCGCACGCTCCGGGACGGCATCTCCATCAACAGAACCGCAACAAGCGAGTTCGGGGGAAAATATGAAATTACGGAGCCTCG
>DATKJY010000034.1:0-6077 GCA_035543175.1 Candidatus Acidiferrum sp. | reverse complement strand
TATCGCCCGATCGCCAGACTAATTAACCGGATTGTCCATATGAAGCGCATCAGAAGTGGGTGCCGGGGCGTAAAGATTGCATAAAGCAGCGCGGTTGCCGCGCAACGTCGGTGAGCTTCGACTGATTTGTGCGTGATACCTGGAAAGACCGGTTGACGTTACCGGTACGATACCCCCCAGAAGCGGTTAGCTCAGAAATCGTTCAAATTTCTAATCGGCCGGGCGCTCACGCCGAGCGCTTGCGCCTTCCTGCAAACAGCACGATCACCCCTGCGACAAGCACCACTCCGCTGACTATGGGCGGCAACGGAATTTGCTGCTTCTGATCGGCCTGAATTTTGAGTCCTCCCAACTCTAAAGTGCTAGTATGTGAAGAATAGGTAATCCCTCCGTAGATCAATCCCACCGCTCCCAGTACGATGAGTATGATTCCGACTATGATCCACGCTTTCATACAACCTCCGTTGGTTTATCTGGACGATGGAGCTCCTCATGCTCTACGTATGACATAATAGCGCCGGTCACGGCGGCAGGAAGTAAGGTCTTCGTGGAGCCGCCGAGTTGCCGCCGTGTGCCGACGCTTTGTAAGTCCTTTGCAATAACGAGATGTCGAACAGAAGCTATCGGCCAAACGTCCAGCCCAGCGTCAGGGCAACGTCAGGGGAATTAGCCACGCCTGCCCGCATCTCCATGAAAAAGCGTCCCGGGCTGATACTCGACATCTGCTTGGCTATGCCGCCCTGGACATAGACGCCCAGGTTGGTATGGTCGTTGCCGAACCGTGGGGAATAGAAGATCGGCCCGACTCCGGCTCCGACGTACGGCGCCCAGGCTTCAAAATCGGAACGGAAGCGGTAATCAAGATCCATGGTCGGCGCGGTCGTCGTGATATCGTCGCCAACGCCAATTTCCAGATTCGGTACGAGCATCAGGTTCGGAGCGATATCGCCGAGATCGATCTGGCCGCCGAATCGAAGTTGATCCGGATCGCTCGTGACTCCGACCCGTGGGCCGATTCCGTGAATTCCATACGGCCAGTCGTCGGCCTGCACGGCAATACAAAATACCGCGACGAGGATCAGGGTAAGAAGGAACGTTTTCATTTCAGGCTCCTTTCATGAGCGATTCCTGCGGTCCTGCCCGCGACAGTTCAAGTGGCCGCCACGGGAGAAGGTGATCCTCCCATGGCAGGTTCGTGCGGCGCTGACAATCCGCAGACATCACAAAGCAGCGACAACATTCAACGGTTGCTGCAACCTGAATGTCACTGTCTGGCCGGTCGTAAACACCAGATTCTGACGGCCGGTAGCTGCAGCTGCGCCCGTCCCGGCGGCCGCGCCCGTAATCGCGCCGACAGCCGCGCCCTTGCCATGTCCGAGCAGTCCGCCGACAATAGCGCCGGCCGCGGCGCCACCGCCGATCATGCCGACCTCCCTGTCGGTGTGGCTGCGACCGGAGCGGCTGATCTCCGACGTGTGAACGCGATAGCTGTCGCCACCGGGCAGAGTGATATCCTGAATTGTAAACGCGATCTCCGGCGGCGTCTTAAGCGTGCCGCCCTTAATCAACCGCGTAATCACCATGTGTACGCTGGCGCCTTCAGGAATGACCGTCTCGCCGTTGACGACTACCGGTTCAGCGACCGTGCCGCTGAATTGGTCACCGACGTGATTATCATTCGTCTGAATCATCTCCGACAGCGTGACGCGAAGCGGCATGCCGTCCGGAATCGTCAGCGTCATCTCGTGCGAGCCGGCTATCGGCTCGGTTTTCAGATCGGGATTCTGCGGATCCGACGTGCCTTTGCCGCATCCGCATACTACCAGCATGATTCCGACCGCGACAGGGATGATGTTTCTTAGGGCTCTCATACTACCTCCTGTTTTTGGAGAAACTTGCGGAGTCTTGCGACCTCCGTATCGAGATTCGCACGACGGCGGTCCCAATCGATGTTGGTCTACTTTGTACGATTGGCGTCGCATGCGGACTCAAAAAAATCACCCATAAGAACGTAACTCGCCGCACACCAATATGTTGCCGGCCGTGATACGTGGCCTCCTGGATGCGCATTCTCAATAATGCATTCCGGCGACCAGGCCTCCTTCCGGCGTATAATGTGTGAGTCGACGTATAACAATTTACCCGAGGAGAAGCTGTAGCAGGAGATGGTAGGACAGACGTCGTTATAGTCTCGACGATTTACTAAGACAGACTGCTCGCCGCGGGTTTGACGTCGCGGTCGGTTTCACACCATACAGGAGGACCGCCATGAGACTCGTGATTATCTCCAATCGCCTGCCGTTCACGTTGGAGAAGGCGGGACGGCAATTCGAATTTCGCCAGAGCGCCGGGGGCTTGGTAACCGGGATTGGTGCGTATCTCAACAATATCTCATCGTCGCGCATCGTCTCCGATTATGTCTGGATCGGCTGGCCGGGCGCCTGTCCCGGCGATCACGAGGCAGAAATAGTCCGCAGCCGGGCCATGGCCGAATACAAGGCGGTGCCGGTCTTCCTCTCCAAGCAGGTGATGGACAACTTCTATCTCGGCCTGTGCAACAAAACTCTCTGGCCCCTGTTTCACTACTTCCCCTCGTATGCGGCATTCGACGAGGAACTATGGCACTCATATCGAGAGGTCAATCAGGCATTTTGCGAAGCCGCTCTCGAGATCGTGCAACCGGATGATCTGGTCTGGGTGCATGATTATCACCTCATGCTCCTCCCCCACCTGCTCCGCAAACGGATGGCCACCCTCGCGATTGGCTACTTCCATCACATTCCGTTTCCGTCATTCGAGATCTTCCGCCTTCTACCGGGACAATGGCGAAAGGAATTGCTGCAAGGGCTTCTCGGCTCGGATCTGGTGGGATTTCACACCTACGATTACACCCAGTATTTTCTTCGCTGCGTAAGCCGCATCCTCGGCTACGATCACAACATGGGGACTATCCCCCTCGAAGACCGGGTTGTGAAAGCAGAAACCTTTCCCATGGGCATCGAGTTCGACCGCTTCTACAATGCGCTGTCTATCGAAGCCGTCCGTCAGGAACGGGACCGCCTGCTTACGCAATTGGGCGCGCGCACGACAATTCTCTCGGTGGACCGGCTCGATTATTCCAAGGGAATTGCCCAACGCCTTCAAGGATACGCCACCTTCCTCGAGCGAAATCCGGAGCGACAGGGAAAGGTAATCCTTCTCTGTGAGCTCGTGCCATCGCGGATCGGGGTCGATCACTACCGGCGTATGAAACGCCAGATCGACGAAATGATCGGCGACATCAACGGCCGATTCGGCCGCGTCGACTGGACGCCGATAGTCTATCAGTACCGGCAGTCATCGTTTAACGAACTTGCGGCGCTCTACGCGGTGAGCCAGGTCGCGCTGGTGACGCCGATGCGCGACGGCATGAATCTGATCGCCAAAGAGTACGTGGCATCCCGCACCGACCAATCGGGCGTCCTGGTGCTCAGTGAAACGGCCGGAGCGTCACGAGAACTGGGCGAAGCCATATTGATCAATGCCGGCAGTGCCAGTGAAATCGCAGAGGCTATCGAGAAAGCTCTGGAGATGCCCCTGCCGGAGCAGAAAGCGCGAAATCAAATCCTGCAGACTCGCCTGAAGCAGTATGATATAATGCGGTGGGCGGAAGAATTTCTCGCGACACTCGTCGATGTCAGATATGAGCATCGAAAATTCGAAGCGCGCCTTCTTTACGGCAGGCAACTGGTCGAAGTGGAAAATGCCTTCAGCCGGGCGTCGCGCCGCCTGCTGCTACTGGATTACGACGGCACCCTCGTGCCTTTTGCCGACATGCCGGAACTGGCCAAGCCGACCGAGGATCTACTCCATCTCCTGGTCGTACCATCGCAGGACCCCTCGGTCGATATCGTCCTGATAAGCGGTCGCGACCGCCGGCAACTCCGGCAGTGGTTCTCGGAACTGAATATCGGTTTGGTGGCGGAGCATGGCGTCTGGTTACGTCCGGCCGGCAGCGAGTGGCGCCTCATCAAACCGCTGGTCAACGACTGGAAAGACGGGATTCGGCCTATATTGAAACGCTTCGAAGATCGCCTGCCCGGCTCGTTTGTCGAAGAAAAGGAATATTCACTGGCTTGGCATTATCGGCGCTCAGACCGCGAGCTGGCTTCGATTCGAGCCAAGGAACTGATGGATAACCTGGTCGCGTTCACGGCTAATTGCGACGTCCAGGTGCTTAACGGCAATAAGGTCGTGGAAGTCCGCAACGCCGGAGTTAATAAGGGAATCGCGGGACTCTACTGGCTGTCGCTTCACGATTATGATTTTGTGCTGGCCATCGGCGACGACTGGACCGATGAGGACCTGTTTAAAGCACTGCCGGAGTCGGCCTACACGATTCGCGTCGGCATGTCCAACTCGCGCGCCCGCTACAACGTGTACAACCATCTGGCCGTGATCGACCTGCTCAAAAGGCTGCTGGTGCCTGCTTCTGTCGGAGTCGGCGATAACAGGTGATGACCTGAAGAGCCGACAAGTCGACTTGAGTCACAGCACGCGACTGGCCAGATTCTGTTTAAAGGCCAGCATAAGGGTGAGATATTCGCGAAGGTTGCGGGTGAGCAGGTAATTGTCGCACACGTACTGCCGGCCTGTCTCCCCCATCTGTCTGGCCAGTTCCGGGTGACGAAGAAGTTCCCGCATTCGAAGCGCCGCTCCTTCCGGGGTGTCGACCAGAAAACCCGTGTGATGCGGAATAACCTGGAGCCGAATGCCTCCGGCATTACCACCGATTACCGGCTTACCTTTGAAAAGGGCTTCGGTCACTGTCAGGCCGAACCCTTCCTGCAAGGACTTTTGGATGATAATTGTCGATGCGCGCTGTAGCGCATTGATCGTCCGGTGGGCATCGTTAGGAAGCATGAGAATGAATATGCGGGGATCCTTCTCGCTGGCCTCACGCACTTCTTCGTACACGACCTGACCTTCCGGATCATCACTGGCACCACCGCCTGCCAACACCAGCTGGGCTTTGAGATTCGGCCCGAGCAACTGAAACGCCTTGATCACGCCGACCGGGTCCTTGAATCGATCGAAGCGGGAGATTTGTGTTAGAATCGGAACATCGGGGTCGATGCCGAATCGCTCGACCGTATTGCGAATCTCACTGTCAGACAGATCACAGTTCTTCTCGCTTAATGGATCGATGCTCGGTGCGATTATGAACTGCGGGTGCCCTAACGGCTGGGCGAAAAGCGGCATCGAATAAATGCTGGCATCATAATCCGACACGATCGATTTCAGGTAGTTCCAGACTGCTCGGTTGGGATGACTGACATCGATATGGCATCGCCATATCCACTTCCCCACTCGCCCCTTGCACAGCGACAGCAGATAAGCCGGCTGCGGATCGTGGATGAAGACGAAATCGGCGCTCTCCAGTGTACCCCGCAATCGCTCGGCATTCGCCGCCAGGACATCCTCGTAGATCGCCAGCCGCGATCGCAGTAACCCCGTCCGATTCCCCTGAAGACCGTTGTGAAATGACTTGGTGATCTGATAAAACTCCTCGTTTGCATCAATGACCTCCCACCGCGCGTAAATCCCCAGATCATTCATCAACGGCGTAAGCCACGTGAGTATCTCCGCCACCCCGCCCCCCATGCGCGTCGAATTTACGTGAACTACTGTCGCTCCGGCGAGACTCTCACCCAGTTTCTTCAACTGGGAGATAACAGGCTCCCCAGCAATCGAAGCGTAGGCAGCGAGGCGCTTGGACGTCATTCCGTTCGGCTATCCTTGTTGATTCAACGCGACCGTGATCTCAGCTTTGAGTTCGGGAAGAGTCAGATAATAGAAATCCATACTTCTGAGAGTATTCACTACTGGTTCCGTGGACTCACCGAACCCTGACAGCCACGTCGAGAAGTCGTCGGTGTTTCTGGGTGGTCGAAGATTAGCGGCCACAAAATGAAAGAATATCGAGCTGGTGGTCATGTCTGCTATTCCCCGGGCGAGATCGGCGACGGTTTCGAATGTCGTATCGGTATCAAAGATGATCGTCAGCGACTGCATGAACCGAAATTCCGAGCCGCGCG
>DATKJY010000033.1:0-6764 GCA_035543175.1 Candidatus Acidiferrum sp. | reverse complement strand
GCGCGACTAGTCTGTGTGGCTGCTGGCTCATACACCTGCAATATAGAGTGTGATTCTCAAGTTGCGAAGCTTCTCAATGAAAACGGCGGCCGCTCGGGCGACCGCCGTCATGTACTAGCATTCTGAAATGCTTACTCCGCGACCGGAGGCTCTGCGCCAGCTTCAGGCTGCTCTGGAGCGCCTTCTGCTGCCGTCCGAAGTTCCTCAGGCATGGCTTCTGCCATCGCCCGGCTCGCCGAGGTCGGGTGCTGTGCGAGGTATTCATCGAACTCCGCACGCTCCCGCTTCTTGAAGTAAGCCACCGCCGACAGAATCACCTTATGCTGATTCCGGTCGAACTCGATCACCACGAGCGGAATCTGTTCTCCCTCGCGGAATACGCCGGTAGGATCGGTCAGGTCTTTACCCGCAAGCTGAGCCGCAGGCACAAACCCTTCGACCGCGTCACCGAGATCAACTACTACACCGCGATCCAGCACCTTGGTTACTGTACCAAGGCATTCAGCTCCGTTGGTGAACCGCTTGGCCATATCCGGCCACGGATCCTCCGTGAGCTGTTTATAGCCGAGTGAAATCCGGCGATTCTCGTGATCAATCTTAAGCACCTTCACGTCGACCCGGTCACCCTTCTTCATCACTTCCGAAGGATGCTGAATCCGCTTGGTCCAGGACATATCGGAAATATGCACCAGGCCATCGATTCCTTCTTCGAGCTCGACAAAGGCGCCGAACGCCGTCAGATTGCGGACCTTACCGGACACGATACGACCGATCGGATACTTATTCTCGATTGTCAACCACGGATCCGGCTCCATCTGTTTGATGCCGAGGGAGATCTTCTCGTTCTCCTTGTCCACCGACAAAACCACTGCGTCAACCTTGTCGTTGACATTCATGATTTTCGATGGGTGCTTGATATGCTGGGTCCAGGACATCTCGGAGATGTGAATCAATCCCTCGATACCCTTCTCCAGCTCGACAAACGCCCCGTAATCGGTGATGGAGACCACCCGGCCGGTCACTTTCTTACCGATCGGGTATTTCTCTTCGACATTCTCCCACGGATACGGCGTCATCTGCTTCAGACCGAGCGAAATGCGCGAAGTCTTATCGTCGAAATCGAGAATCTTGACGTCGATCTTGTCGCCCAGCGAGACCATCTCCGAAGGATGCCGAATCCGGCCCCACGACATATCGGTGATATGCAATAGGCCGTCGACACCACCCAGATCGATGAATACACCGAAATCGGTGATGTTCTTGACCACTCCCTGGCGAATCTGGCCGACCTGAATCTCTTTCAGCAGCGTACTGCGCATGGCCTCGCGCTCTTCTTCGAGCACAACCCGGCGCGACACGACGATATTGCGGCGACTCTTATTCAACTTGATAATTTTGACGTCGATCATCTGGTTGATCAAGGCGTCGAAATCCGGCACCTGTCGGAGCGAAATCTGCGAGCCGGGAAGGAAAGCATCGACACCCATGATGTCGACCACCACGCCACCCTTGATGCGGCGGGCAATCCGTCCCTGAATTGTTTCACCGGAATCATGGACGTCGCGGATGCGATCCCAGACCCGCATGAAATCGGCTTTCTGTTTCGACAGAATCAGCGCGCCGTTGGAATCCTCGATTTGCTCGAGATACACATCGATCGGATCTCCGACCTTGATGTTCATCGGCGGCGGAAATTCGCCGATCGGAATGATCCCTTCCGACTTGAAGCCGACATCAACAATCACATCGGACATCGTCACGCCCAGGATGCGTCCCCGGACGATTTCCCCTTCTTTGATGTCCTTGATGGTCGAATCGTACATCTCAACCATCGCGTCATATTCCGCCTTGTCGTACACGACGCCGGACACGTCGGTGATCTTCACCGCTGCAACCTCAGTCGGCTCCGGCGGCGGAGCGACGGCCATCCTGCTTTTCGCCTTTTCCGCGACCCGCTGTCGCCGGGCGGTAAGCAGTCGTTCAAGCTGATCCTGTTCCTGGGCTATCGCTTGCGCGATATCCTCGGTTTCCGAGCCCCGCTTGACGAGTTTGGTTTTGACTTTGACGGTTTTTTTGAGGGCCGAGGCTTTACGCTTACTCGTTTTCGCCTCGAATGCTGGTTTGGTGGATTTTTTGGCTAACGCCATGTAATAGAGAGAACCTCCTTAAGTCACCCAATGGTTTTGATTTTTCCCCGAAAGGAAACCATCGAATGTACCTTCCATTCACTTCGGGATTACCGGTCCTGAGCGTCAAAAAGGTAGACTAACTATATAACACCTATCGGCAATCAGACCAAGTTCTTTCTTGCCGGAGACTTGTCGAATACCCGCTGCCTCAACTCGCCTATCCGCTCCATTACGGAATCGGCTATCCTCTGATACCCTGGTTTTTCCGCCGGAAAAGATTTGACCCAATCAGCTGAAAACGGCTCCCCGAACGTAATCGACATCTTGTCCCGCCCCCAAAAACACCTCTTAAGTCTATTTGAGCCATGCACATAACCGGGCACTATCGGGCATTGCGCCTGAACCGCCAGCAAACCCACACCCGGCTTGGGCTCAAGAAATCCATCCGTCTTCGAGCGGGTCCCTTCCGGGAAAATGGTGAGACCGTACCCCCGCTTGATCACATCAACAGAAAGTTCGATTGCCTGCCTGTCGATACTGCCCCTCTTGACAGGAAGTGCGTTGGTGCTTCTGATGATGTACCCAAAGAAGCGGTTCTTGAACAGCTCCTTCTTGGCGAAAAAATAAACCTGCCGTGGCGCCCAGCTCCCCACGAGAAGTGGGTCATAGTACGAGATGTGGTTGGTGGCTAATATGAACCCGCCCGTTTTCGGAAAGTTTTCTTGTCCGGAAACCTTGATGCGAAAGATGAATTTGGAAATCAGCCGACTGAGAGTCCAGCCGGAGTAATACAGGATTTTCATGACTACTTCAGCGCGCGCTTCAACAGCGCAACCACGGCATCGACCTGCTCATCAATTGTCATGTTGGTCGTATCGACCACGTACGCATCTTTGGCCCGACGCAGCGGCGAATGCTCGCGCCCCGCATCGTAGGCATCCCGCCGCTTGATATCGGCCATCTGATCCTCCAGCGAGGTCGTGACTCCCTGTTTGGCCATATCGATCAGTCTTCGACGCGCCCGCGTTTCAATCGATGCATCCAGATAGACTTTGACATCGGCCGACGGGAAAACAGTCGTTGTCGTGTCCCTGCCCTCAGCCACTATCGAGCCATGTTTGCCAAGTTCTTTCTGTTTGGCCACCATAGCTTCCCGTACGCCCTTGTGCGCAGAGACCTCGGACACATGAAGAGTGACCTCCGGCGTGCGGATTTGCGTGGTAACGTCTTCACCATTGATGAACACCTTGTTTACATCTTCGTGCGTCTCGAATGTGATGCTCAATTCTTCCGCGAGTTTTTTCAATCGCGCTCCATCGTATGGCGCGATGCCAAGCTTCTGAGAATAATAGGTCAGGGCGCGGTACATGGCGCCGGTATCGAGATAGCTGTAACCGAGACGAGCGGCGAGGATTTTAGCAGTCGTAGATTTCCCCGACCCGGCGGGTCCATCAAGCGCAATAATGCGGTTCTGGAGTTTGGTTAATCGGTATTTGGATGTAGGCATGCCCGGAAGGTAAAGCAGTCAGTTCGCGAGGTCAAGCACCTCGCAATTATCCCGATGTTGGATCACTTCGACGACTCCGCCTCGCTCGCCGGCTCGGCGTCGAACCACTTCATATGCAGTTGTCGGTAAGTGTCGCCCGCCTTAATTTTCGCCAGCGCGCTGTTAATCGACTTGAGCAAGGCGGCATCCCCTTTCCGCACTGCAATTCCGTAATGCTCGGTAGACAGCAACCCGCCCACTGTCTTCGCCGTCCCATGTGCTCTGATATAGGCCTGCGTGGTCGGAAAATCGTTCATGATGGCGTCAAGATGTCCATTTGCCATATCGATAAATGCGGCTCCGATGTTGTCAAAAGAAAACACCTTCACCCCGGCAATCTTCTGGGCCATCAATTCCCCGGTCGTCCCAAGTTGCACCCCAACTCGTTTGTCTACCAAGTCGGACGCTCCCTTGATAGTCGTGTTGTCTAACGGGACAGCTATTGACTGCCCGGCGAGATAATATGGATTGCTGAAATCCACCACCGCCTCCCGCTGTGGAGTAATCGTCATCGAGCTGATGACTACATCATACTTGCCGCCCGTCAGACCGGGGATAATGCCGTCAAACGGCGTGATGACGAACTCCGGTTTCCACCCGTTGATCTTGCAGATCTCGGTGATAAGGTCGATATCAAATCCTTCCGGCTGGCCCGTATTAGTATTCACGGTCTCAAACGGTGGGTAGGTGGCATCTGTGCCTATTCTCAGTACCGAACGACCGGCACCCGTATCCTTATTGCCGCCGCAAGCCAGAAAGGCGAGAATGAGAGCAATTGCTACGTGGCGCATCTGCATACCCGAAAAGAAAGCTAATGGCTCGACAGCAATCAACTTTAATCGTGGGATTCCCTAACAGCGCAAAGCCGGCCTGTGGTCGCAAACAGGCCGGCTTCGACTGGAGGAAAAGGAGAGATTAGTAATAATCGATCGAAAGGGAACTTTCCCGGTCGTCCAGATTGACGTTTATTTTATTCTTCAACGTGTCATAACCGGGATTGACGTACGCTCCGTCCTCTTCGATCAGACCGACCCGCGACAAATATTCGGTATCATTTACCCCTGATATCTTCACGCCGGCGTTGCTGGGCAGCCGCAGGCGCACATCGGAATTCTCCCCCGTCACCGACACGTCCACCGATGGTTCTATCGTTCCCACTTTGAGATACACCTGGCCATCGGCGGCCTCAACCTTCACCTTCCGTGTCGGAGTGGTCGCCAGATTTAGGTGGATGTCAGAACCTTTACCGACGCATTCCAGCGTCAGCGGAATCAGATTCGAAAACGACAGATACCAATCGTTTGCTCCCTCAGTGTTGATCTTGATCGTATTCCCCCAGAACCGGTGCTTGCCGGTCGTGAAATTCACCATGGCTGTCGAGCCTTCCACGCTGTACTTGACGTCCGGCTTATGCGTAAACTCATCGAATTGCCCCGACACGAGATCATCGGTGGCATCTCGGACGGTCAGATTGCCGTTGCCAAGGTCCAGAGTTACCTGAAGGTCCTTTACGCCCGGGTCAACTGCGTGGCTGTAGCTCGATTTGGAGAAGAAACTCTGCGAAATGCCGCCGCTGCCGGCGGCAAACGCCAGATAAAGCCCGCCGGCCAATAGGAAAATCGAGGTCGCGTAGCTGATAAACTGCAGATGTGATTTGGTGAAGATCTTCTCGACCCCGATCGCGATGAGCAGAATCGGCGAGTAGACCAAAAAGTCCTCCCAGAAATTGCTATTAATCACGTCCATGTTGCGAAGCAGCAGCACCAGCCCCAATAGGACCAGCAGCATTCCCCATCGAAACCGTGCCGGGGTCATAGGACAGCTCCTCCGTTATGTTCGCTTGCCTGGTGAGGACCGAGATCGGGCCCCGTCGTTTCATGTTTGTTACCGTGAACGAGAAGGATCGCCAGTCCGATCGCGATTAGGAGTATCGGCCAGTAATGATCGAATATGTGCTCCAGCCTGAACCAGTACCAGTTGGCGCTCATGAAAAATATGATCCCCAAAAAGATCAGAACCAATCCCGGGAAATACCGACTCCAGAACGCGCTGGGCTCCTTTGCTGAGGTAACCGGAACATTCGATGGGCGTTTTCGAACCGCGATCCAGAAAATGAGATATGCAATCGCGCCGACCCCATGCACGAACAGCAATACCAGGGCGAGAATTCTGACGATGGCCGGGTCGATGCCGAAATATTCGCCTAACCCGCCACAGACGCCGCCAATGTAATGGTCGGTCGATGAACGGTAGAGACGCTTTTCCATTTTGACTCCCGTTTCAAATGCTTGCCTGCCTACAGTTATGTTTACGTGGGCAAGCGGGAAAAGTTTTCGAGAATCGGCAGGCGGGGCCATTACCGATTTTTGAGTCGGCTTAGGTAGCTGGTAGCCACCGATCGATACGCCGAACTGGTATCAGCAGCCGTCTCTTCGATTATGCCGACAACCTGATTGTATTCGGTTGTATCTTTCGTCATCGTGGCGATGGAATAACAGGTCTGAATAAGTTTCAACTCGCGATCATCTTTGCGAACCGCTCTCGGAACCTCCTGCCCCTTCACCAGCCCTTGACTGATACCCGGCAGATTGAGTTTCGAACTGACCGAGGATTCAGTCGACGGCCCCAATGCCAGAAGCGAATCGCGCGTCTTCCTGAGCGCAGCTAATTGATCGACCGCACCCTCTTCGCGTGCAACATCTCGCTTGGCCATATTGTCCGCCATCGATACTGCCTGAGGAGCTGCCTTTGGCGTGGCTGCTTGCTGCGTCTCCGCCGACATCGCCAGATTCTGCTCGCCCGACTTTCGCTGCGAAGAGAAGCTGTCGACAACGATTTGTGCAGCGGTGTTCGATTGTAGCCCTGTCGATGGAGCGGGCTGTGGTGCCGCCGGTGCGGGGGAAGGTTTCGCCGCGGCTATCTCCTGCTTCTCGGCCGCCGCAGTCCTCGAACGCAGTTCGCTTTCAGGGCGCTTGAGAACCTTCTTATCCTTGGTGGATTGCTTGTAATTGTCGCTCGGTTGAAGCTGCTCCCTGTGGAGTGAGGGTTCTTCTTCTTTCTGAATCGACTTCGTTGCCTCTGCCGACTTC
>DATKJY010000032.1:0-9910 GCA_035543175.1 Candidatus Acidiferrum sp. | reverse complement strand
AGGTATCGTTTACCTGCCGGTAAGCGTGCTCGTTGACATAGATCTGCTTGAGAATCAACTGGGCCTCGGACTGTTTGGTTTTGGCCGCCGCTTTCATGAATCGCGGTATAGCCAGCGCCGCCAGGATGCCGATTATGACCACGACAATCATCAACTCAATGAGAGTAAAGCCGCGACTTGTCCGCAATGATCTAATCATTCCTGGTACCTCGTTTCCGTAAGAATCTTCGTTCGCCGGGGCCAAAAATGGCAATTCCTGTTCCGGTGACCTGTGCAATAATTGACTAATCTTTGTGCGGTTTTTCCCCGCCCGGCTCCGAAATCGCCGGTACGTCTTTCAATCTATATCGTTCGATCTTTCGATACAGTGTCGAAGGGTCAATTCCCAGAATCCTTGCCGCCTCGGTTTTCTTGCCGTCCGTCTGCGTCATGATATACTGGATGTACGCCTTCTCGATCGATTCCAGCGTCGGCGTAGTGGGCTCGCTCTCTTTGACCAGCGTTGTCGGCTCCGGCTGGCTCAGCCGCTCGGGAAATTCGCTCATGTCGAGCACATCGGATCGACTCAGCAAAATTGCGCGCTCGATCGTGTTCTCTAATTCGCGCACATTGCCCGGCCAGTGATAATTCGCCAGGAGCTTCATAGCGTGGTCGGCGATCTTCTTGGGGCCTGCGTTGACGCGCGCGCAGTACTTAGCGACAAAATGATCGACCAGTAACGGAATATCCTCGCGCCGCTCCCGAAGCGGCGGAATATAAATCGGAATGACATTCAACCGGTAGAACAGGTCCTTGCGGAACCGCCCGGCTTTCACGTCTTCTTCAAGATCTGCATTAGTGGCGGCTATCAGCCGAACATCGACATCGATCGGCTTGGTGTCCCCCACCGGCGTAATTTTCTTGTCCTCAAGTACCCTCAGCAGCTTCACTTGAATGGACAGCGAGGTATTGCCGACCTCGTCGAGAAAGAACGTCCCGCCGCCCGCAACACTGAACAACCCCTCTTTGTCCTTAATGGCCCCCGTAAATGAGCCTTTACGATGCCCAAACAGCTCAGATTCCAGGAGCGTCTCCGGAAGCGCCGCGCAGTTGATCGTCACGAACGGCCCGGAGCAACGCGATGAATGGTGATGAATTGCCCGCGCCACCAGGTCTTTGCCGGTGCCCGATTCGCCACGGATGAGCACGGTCGATTCCGAGGACGCCACCCGCTGAGCGAGTTTCTTCAATTTGACGATTGCCTCGGAGTTGCCTATGAACTTGTCGAATGAATTGTCCGTCTGAAGCTGGCGCTTGAGGGCCGAGTTTTCTTCGACCAGCTTTTTGCGGTTGATGGTCTTCTCGATCACCAGCTTGATCTCATCGACTTTGAACGGTTTGGTGATGTAATCAGCGGCCCCCTGCTTCATCGCCTCGATCGCAGAGTCCACCGAGGCATACGCCGTCATCACGATCAACTCCTGCTCCTTCTTGAACGATTTGACGGTCTTCAGGACGTCGATACCGGACATCTCCGGCATGTTCAGGTCGGCGATCACGAGGTCATAGTTGTTTTCTTTGAGGAGGACGACTCCAGCCTTCCCGGAGTTGGCCGTGTCGACGCGGTACCCTTGTTTGGAGAGCATGATTTCCATGAAGTTGCACATGGAATCTTCGTCATCGATAACCAGAATTCTCGGCGACATGACTACTCCGCAAACGTTTGAAGGTTCACCGGCGAGGTATCGTTTTCAGAATTTTCGGCAGGCGTTCCCCCTTGCTAAATGAAGTCCGGGGAGATTGCGCATTCTTAGTACATCGAGTTGACCAGGTGTAGGCGGGTCCGTATATTCGTCCGGTTCAGAGCTGAAACAGGTTCGTGAACAAACCGAATTCCCGAATGTTGTATCGGGCAGGATTGGAGTACGCATAAGCATGGACAAGCTCTCTCATCGGGAAAGAATTCAGACCATCATGGCGGGGCATCGCCCGGATCGGTTTGCCGCCTCCGCCTGGCGGCACTTTTTCCACATGGAGTCCAGCGCCGAAGGTACCGCCGAGGCCATGCTGGCGTTTCAGAAACGGTTCGACTGGGATTTCATGAAGATCAATCCCCGAGCGGACTACCATGTCGAAGACTGGGGGCTCAAGCAGCGATATTCCCGTAAGGAGTTCGAGAAGCACGTCAAGCTGGCCTTCCCGGTCAGCCGCCCCGAAGACTGGTCCAAAATCAAACCTCTACCTCCGACATCACCGGCGTTGGCCGAGCATCTCAAGGCGGTGTCAATCATTCGCAAGAAATCCGACCCGGAGCTTCCCCTTCTGATGACTGTGTTTACACCGCTGGCGGTTGCGGGAAGAATGGTCGATAACCAAAAGATGCTGATCGACCAACTTCGTACTGCCCCGGATACAATAACTTCTGCGCTGGAAGCCATTGCCGTGACATTCGAGAAATTTGTCGAGGAACTCCGCAACGCCGGAGCCGATGGGCTTTTCTTCGCGACAACGCAGTGGGCCTCATCCGATCAGATAACGTGGCCGGAGTACGAGAAATTTGGCGTCCCGTATGACCTTCGTGTCATCAAGGCAACCGGCGAGGATGCCTTCAATCTTCTGCATGTATGCGCGAGTAACTCATTTGTGGAGCAGCTATCACGTCTGGATTATAATGCACGCCTGGTCAACTGGGATAGCTCCGATCCCACCAATCCGCCCCTGGACAAAGCCTATGAGCGCCTTCCGGGCAAGGTGCTGGTGGGAGGCGTCGACCATAACGGCTGGCTTCTCAAGAGCCGACCTAACGAAATCGCCAATGCAATCGCCGACCTGAAGCGTCGCCACGACCCGGCCCGGGTCATTATCGGACCCGGCTGTGCCGTACTCCCGGAAACCCCTATGGATAATTTGAGAGCAATGAGGGAGTCGTTATGATGGACAACTCGCGCCGACAATTGGTGGATAATGTTCGCATCGCCATCGCCCAGCACAAAGCGGAACGTGAAATTCTCAAAGCGGCAGTGGAACTGATCGACGGTTATTCCGAGGATTTCAACTGGACCGGCATTTATATGCTTCGAGGCAGCCACCTCGAAGTCGGCCCTTATATCGGCCCGAAAACGCCCCATACCGCCATCGAACTGAATCGCGGCATTTGCGGCGCAGCAGCTTCGGAAAAGCGGTCGATTATCGTCGACGACGTCAAGAGCGATCCCCGCTTTTTGGCCTGCTCTATTTCCACCCGCTCGGAAATTGTCGTCCCGTTGATGGATGGTCATCGCGTTCTGGGCGAGATCGATATCGACTCGAACCGACCCGCCGCCTTCACTCCGGCCGACAAAGAGATGCTCGAGGCCGTCGCCGGCGCCATTGTTCGCCGTCTCAAGGAGATCTAAGCGTTTTTTGGACAGCTACTCCCGCCGTGCCGGATATCCGAGTTCCTATTTTGCTCGGATCCTCCGATCCCAAAAATTGCGCCGGATCCTCAGATCCGGCGCTTTTCGCACCAGTGATCTTGACGCTTCAATCGCGAAGTTCCTTCACAACTTTTAGCTTGTGTCGTCCGCATATTTCCTCCATGCTTTCCCCGACCATTTGTTAGAAAGGCTACCGGTATGTTCGTAGGAATTCTCCTTCTCTTGCTGGGCGTTTTGATGCTGCTGTCGCAGTTGGGCGTTATTCGTGGAAGTTTCTGGGGGTTCTTCTGGCCGCTGGCCCTTGTCGCCCTCGGCATTTCCATAGTGTTCAAGCATTCCAAGAAGAATCCGTGAGGCTTCGGTGCCCGGATCGTTCCATTTCGATCCCGAGGCTACCGGCACGGCGATTTTTCTCGGCCCGACTGAAGCCCTGCTGATGGATCTGCTCTGGAAACACCAAAATCTTACCGTCAAACAGGCATTGTATCATCTTGGGGGAAATGCCGAACTTGCCTACACCACGGTCATGACCATCATGAACCGGTTGGTTGAAAAGGGACTCCTGACCCGCACCAAAGAGCGGCGTAACTTTGTGTACCGGCCGGTAACGGACCGCAAAACCTTCTTTGCCGATCGCCTGGCAGTCATCCGCGACTGCCTGGAGAAGAACTTCAAGGCCTCCGGCTGAATGAACCTAACGGCCCACCACTCTCCTTTTGGAAAAAAGCGACGATACTATTTGTATGCGGTCCATTTTTCTGATATTGACCATCACATTCCTTGCTCTCGCGGCTGTGGCTCAGGCTGCAACAGTCAACCTTGCCGGCGAGGCGCGTATTGCCATCCCGAACCATTGGACCCTCGGCAGCGATAGCCTTCATTTTCCCGCTCAGATCGTATTTGAGGATCGGAGCGGCGAGCTGTTAGTGTTCAAGTCAACCCTCTCGGCCGACCAGGCGATTACCAATGAACGCGACCTGAAGCTTTCCGTTCAGAAGGTTGTTGATAACGTCATCCTCACCTTACCGGAAGCGAAACTCCTTACCAATACCGGTTTCTACGATGGGAGCCGGACCGGTTTCATCATCGAATTCATCTCACGCGATACATCGTCCCAAATCGACCTGCGCCATCGTTTTGAAGGAATTCTCTACCGCACTCTCGATGGCGACCAGGTCCTATTCACGCTCTGGGCCAAAGCAGCGCTCGATCGCTACGATTCCCAGGCCGAATCCATTAAAGCTATGCAAGAGAGTTTTGCGTATTTGGGACCTCACGAGGCTAATGTCTTCGCTCCCGCCCACCGCACCTATTGGTATCTGGTGCTGGTGCTCTTTGCAGTGATAGTGATGCTGTATTACAATCGAATTCGTAAAGCTAAGCGGAATGGTTCAGAGAACAGCAATGTCACCGGTTCCTGGACCTGCAGTTGTGGGCGGTTAAATTCCAGCAGTCAGAGCAGTTGTTTGCGCTGTGGGCGCGACCGTTACCCTGCCGCCAAAGCCGGTTATCCGGGAAGCCGTTCCTGAAGCTCCAATAGCACGCCGCCGGTGTTCGACGGGTGCACGAAAGCGATTTTCATTCCCCCGGCGCCGACCCTTGGAAGCTCATCAATCAGCTGAAACCCCGCCGCCTTGAACTGGGCAAGCTTGGCGACAATATCATCTACGTAAATGCAGATATGATGCAGGCCTTCACCGTGGCGCGAGATGAATTTTGCGATCGTGCTCTCGGGTGAGGTTGATCCTAGCAACTCAACTCTGGCTCCAGAATCAGGATTCTTCTCGCCGAACATCGCCAGCTTGAGACCTCGCTCCAGTATAGACTCCATATGCGGGTTGGAATCCCCCGTTATCAGCTTGTACAGCTCTATGCTTTTGTCCAGGTCGGCGACGGCAATCCCGACATGCGCCAGCAACGGACCGCTCATACCGTCACTTACCCGAATCTTCCTTAGCTTCGGCTTCGGCCGCCGAGTCGGCTTGACGGCGCGTAACGTTGTACTCGCGCTGGATATCCATAGAGCCGACCGTTGGACGGATCCACCGGCCACGATGGTAATACATCATGTACTTGTCATGGTCTCGGGAGATTTTCCCCGAAGGTCCCTTGAAGACAATTTCTACCGCCGCCAGCGCCGAATCACGTCCGTAGAACGTGATATTTTGCACGTTGATCGCTTCGACTGTATCCGCTTCGGCAAATTCGATCTGACGGAATGTCAGGTAATCATCGAAATTGTACTTATCCTGGAGATATTCCAGTTCGTTGTCGTAAAGCACCGCCTTATCGCCGTAGTGCCAGCGTACCGCCGCTTCGGTAAGCGCTTCTTGTATCAGGTCCCGATCCGACTTCACTACTGACGCCGTGGTTGCCTGGCCGCTGTCGCCCTTGTTGCTGCAACCGATCAAAATGCCCAGGACACCAATAACCCCAGCAACGATAAGTATTCTACTTGTGATCATGATATTCACCCCACACCTCACGGAGAGTATCGGAGATCTCACCTGTCGTCGCGTAGTTCTCGACCGCAGCCAACACCGGTTCAACCAGATTCTGGTCGGACGCCGCGGCTGCTTTCAATCTCCGGAGTGTGTCGTCTACCTTCCTGTTGTCTCGCGTCGCTTTCAGTTTCTTTACTGCCTCAATTTGCGCATTTTCAAGCGCTAAATCAAGTTTCAATACCGACGGTATCTCGGCGCTTTCTGTCTTATACTGATTAACCCCGACCACGACAGCTTCCTTGCTTTCGATTCGTTTCTGGTGCTCCCACGCCGATTTGGCCAACTCATCCTTAAAAAAGCCCGACTCCACGCACCGCACCGATCCGCCCATTGCTTCAATCTGCTCCATAATACCGCGAATCTTCGCTTCCAGTTGGTCTGTCAGATATTCGACAAGGTACGACCCGCCCAGCGGATCCGCGCTCTGCGGGATTCCCGATTCATACGCAAGGATTTGCTGGGTCCGAAGCGCTATCTCGGCAGAACGCTCGGTCGGAAGTCCCAACGCTTCATCAAATGAATTGGTGTGCAGCGATTGTGTCCCCCCTAATACTGCAGCGATCGCCTGCACCGTGGTCCTGATGATATTATTCTCCGGCTGCTGGGCGGTCAGCGTGGATCCGCCGGTCTGTGTATGGAACCTAAGCAACCACGATTTCTCATCTTGGGCCCCAAATCGCTCCTTCATGATGCCCGCCCAGAGCCGCCGTGCCGCTCGATATTTGGCCACCTCTTCGAACAAGTCATTATGCGCGGCGAAAAAGAAGGACATGCGTGGTGCGAACTCGTCCACCGACAAACCCGCCGACCGGGCCGCTTCGACATACGCGATTCCGTTCGCCAGGGTAAATGCAACTTCCTGCGCCGCCGTCGCCCCGGCTTCACGTATATGATACCCGGATATCGAAATCGTATTGAATTTGGGAAGGTTCTCTTTGGCGTACGCAAAAATGTCGGTGATTATTCTCATGGACGCCTTCGGCGGGAAAATGTATGTCCCCCGGGCAATAAACTCCTTAAGTACGTCATTTTGAATCGTCCCCATGAGCGCTGATGGCGCCACTCCCTTTTTCCTACCGACCATTATGTACATCGCGAGTAGCACGATAGCTGTGGAGTTGATAGTCATCGAAGTGGAGACCTTGTCGAGTGGTATGCCGTCGAACAGCGCTTCCATGTCGGCCAGTGAATCAATCGCCACGCCAGTCCGACCGACCTCGCCGTGCGCCATTGGATGGTCGGAGTCATAACCGATCTGGGTCGCCAGATCGAACGCTACCGAGAGCCCGGTCTGACCACGCTCCAGAAGGTACTTAAATCGTCGATTGGTCTCCGCCGCCGTGCCGTACCCGGCATACTGGCGCATAGTCCAGAGACGACCGCGATACATGTCGGGATAAATGCCGCGCGTGTACGGATACTGACCGGGAACGCCCAGCTTCCCTTCGTCGATCGGATGATCCTTGTCGGTGGCAACGATAGGTATATCAATGCCGGAATTGTTCTCTTTCGATTCCGCCGCCATTATTCGAACTCCAAAAGAGCATCTCCCTTCTCGACCGAACTGCCGGGAAGGGTACTGATCACCTTAACCGTAGCTTCTCCGCGCGCCCTGATGATGTTTTCCATTTTCATGGCTTCGATGATCACCAGCGGCTGCCCCTTGCTGACTTTGTCACCGGGCTTCACCCTTACATCAAGCACCAACCCGGGCATCGGCGCCTTAAGTATCGCCTCAACTGCCGGTCCGTGGGCTAATCCAGCGGCCTTGCGCATCTTCGCAAGATTGAAATCCTCGATCTCCGCCGGTATCTCCATCCCCCACATAAAGGCTACCCGTTCGCCGTTCTGCGCGCCCGGTCGGACGTCAACTTCAAGCGAATGCTTGTCTATCAGCAACAGCGAGCGCGTTTCCCCCAGCGGATAACGCATAATTTCGCGCTCCTGGCCGTTCACGGAAACGAAATATCGTTCCCAGCGATATTCCAGCGTGATATCGAACTCCTGTCCGTCCACCAAAACGTTATATCGCGGCATCAGCGACTCCCCCCGAATTTCCTGAGGCCATCCTGCCGATGAACCTGCACCCAGCGCGAGGAAGTTCGACGGGCATCCCCGTCAGCTATCGTAATCTTCCGCTCGCGAATGAATTTGTCCAGCGCCACGGCTAACGCCGCTTTCTCTCGCATGTCGGCGTCGAGACGACGGTAGACGTTATCAGGATACTCTTCTTCCAGTAAGTGCGTCGAAAGCTCTCCCGAAAGGAACTTGCTGTTCTCCATAATGACACGGTGGAATCCTATCGTCGTCTCAACCCCCGACACACGATATTCTTCCAGCGCCCGTTTCATTCGCGTGATCGCCTCGTTCCGGTCCTTTCCCCACGTAATCAGCTTAGCAATCATCGGGTCGTAATAGATCGGAACGTCTGACCCGGCGACGACACCAGAATCAACGCGCACCCCCGGTCCGGCCGGTATCACATAGCTCTTGAGCGTACCGCTCGAAGGTAGAAATCCGTTGTCCGGATCCTCCGCATATATCCGACACTCGACCGCATGCCCGCGCCATTTGATCTGGTCCTGCTGATACTTAAGCGGCTCCCCTTGAGCGATAGCCACCTGTTCTTTGACCAAATCCAATCCAGTTACTATCTCGGTGACCGGATGCTCTACTTGCAATCTCGTATTGACTTCGAGAAAATAGAACGAGCGGTGTTCATCCACGAGGAATTCGACCGTCCCCGCGCCAACATACCCGCAGGCCCTTGCCAGTTCCACGGCCGCCTTGCCCATTATTTCCCGGAGTTCCGGCGTCATGATCGGCGACGGTGACTCTTCGATTACTTTCTGATGGCGTCTCTGGATCGAGCATTCGCGCTCCCCCAAGTGAATGCAATTGCCGTGAGCGTCGCACAAAATCTGAATCTCGATATGCCGCGGACGGGAAAGATATCGTTCCAAGTACACCCGTTCATCGCCGAACGCCGACCGAGCTTCGTTCATCGCCGACCGAAGGGACTCGTCGAACAGTTCGGGCGTCCGGACAACGCGCATCCCCTTTCCGCCGCCTCCGGCCGCTGCCTTGACGAGAATCGGAAATCCGATCTTGTCTGCAACTTCATGAGCGGCGGACAGGCTTTTCATATCAATCTCTGCTCCGGGGACGACCGGAAGGCCGGCTTTCATGGCCATCTGCCTCGCTTCAAGCTTGTCACCCAACAGCGCGACTGTCTCCGATTTCGGCCCGATGAAAATGATTCCCTCATCCACACACCGTTTGGCAAACGAAGCATTTTCCGAGAGAAATCCATAACCCGGATGAACGGCGTCGGCGCCGGACCGCTTGGCGACGTCGATAATCTTATCGTGCACGAGATAACTCTGCGACGATGGGCACGGGCCGATATGATATGCCTCGTCAGCCATGCGGACGTGAAACGAAGTCGTATCGCAATCGGTGTACACGGCAACCGACTTGATTCCGATATCGCGGCACGCGCGGATTATCCGAACGGCGATTTCGCCCCGGTTGGCGATGAGGATTTTGCGGATAGCGGACATGGAGTCAGTCCTGCCCTTCCGATGAGGCATCAATGATACGCTGTAAGACGCTGTCTGTTTGCTTCATAACATCATTATTCCAGAACCGAAGCACTCGAACGCCCTCACTACGTATGAACCTATCTCTCATCAAATCATGGTCTTTCTGTGCGGTTTGCATGTGTCCCGATCCGTCCAATTCCACGGCGAGCCTCAACTTTTCACCATAGAAATCGAGAATATAGGGCCCGACTGGTTGCTGCCTTCGGAACTTATATTCAGCTAACCGTCGATCTCGAAGCAAAGCCCACATTTTCTGTTCAGCGAGTGTTGGCTTCGTCCGCAATTCACGCGCCCGGGATGAGGCGGTTTTCATCTTGGCAATCTTGCTCAATCCCCTCACCTGTCACTTCGTGACATCCTCTCCCCAGGGAGAGGAATCACACCGCATGATCTTTCCGAAAAATGA